>NZ_JBNAJY010000020.1:0-39757 GCF_052047595.1 Candidatus Pelagibacter sp. HIMB1715
TAAATTTTAAAATATCTAATATGAATATGAATATTAAAATTGAATATAAAAATAAGCATAACTTTGACAAAAATATTAATTGGATAAATCCTGCAAAGCTTGAAAATTATGTACTTCCAACATTTACCAAAAAGATAATAAAATTTTTAGAAAGTCAAAAATGAAAAAAATAGCAATTATTGGCGCAGGTATTTCAGGCCTGTTTGTAGCTAACTTATTTAAAGGAAATAAAGATTATCAAGTCACAATTTATGAAAAAAAAACATCATTAGAAATAGAAGAAGGTTATGGTATTCAATTATCTGTTAATAGCATAAAGTTATTAAACAAATTAGGCTTCTCTTCATTGTCGGATAAAGAGAAATTTAATCCAAAAAAAATTGATTTTTATCAAATTAAAAATTCAAAGAAAATTTGTGATTTAGATATTTCAGAATTTAATTCTGATGATTGTAAGTACACGACATTGAAAAGATCAAAATTACTTCAGTTTCTAATAAATGGACTGGATAAAGATACAATCCAGTTTAACAGCACTTTAGACAAGATAGAATCCAGTAATGATTCAATAAATTTAACTTTTGATAAAGAAAAAATAACTTGTGATCATTTAATTATTTCAGACGGTGTATTTTCAAAAGGAAAGTCATTAATTTCAAACAATAATTCAGAACCAATTTACAATAATACTATCGCTGTTAGAGCCAGTATATCTAAAGAAAGTCTTGATAATATAAACGAGGAGAATATTTCTTTATTTTTAGGATCAGATTTTCATTATGTATTATATCCACTTAATAATGATAAAAATTTTAATTTTATTGGGATATTGAAGAATAAGTTAAATTCCGATCAGCAAAAAAACCATAATCTTTGTAATGAAAGTACGTTTATTGAGAGCATTAAACAAAAATTATCCGAAAAAATTTCATCAAAAGTATTTCAGAGTCTTGAAGATATTAAATTGTTTCCAGTGTTTGTAAGTAAAAATCCATTTATTCCTCCCAAAAATATTTATTTAGTTGGGGATGCTTTTTTTGCATTTTCTCCCTCTTTTGCTCAGGGAGCCTCACAATCAATAGAAGGAGCCAATCAATTACATGAAATTATAATTAACCAAAAAAATGATTTTTATAATTCTAGATTAGAGAGAGTAAAAATGATTAATAGAAGATCTGATTTTAATCAATTTGCTTTTCATTTATCAAATCCGATTATGATCTTTTTTAGAAATATTTTTTTAAAGCTTTTGACAAAAAATAAAAAATTTCTGCAAAGTTATTTAGGTAAAATTTATAAAGATTAATTTTTAGAAATTAATCTTTGTCTCAAATAATCGATTGGGTAGGTTCGCCCATTAATATCACAATGCCAAAATGTCCAACCATTGCAGCTTTCAGCTCCCAAAATAGTAGCTGCAACTTTATGAATAGAACCTTCCGCTTGGTTGTGCTTGATACTACCATCAGCCATTATTCTAGCTGTTATTTTTTTCTTATTATCAAAAATATTTGTTCCAGGCTTAATTATTCCAAGCTCAACCAGTGATCCAAATGGAATTCTTGGTTTTGATCTATTATTTTTAAGTGTATCTAATAAATCATCTTCAATTGGTTTGGTAGTCTTTATACGTTCCTCAGCAGCTTTAAAATAATTCTTTTCTTTTTCTATACCAAAATAATTTCTCCCTAGTTTTTTTGCAACTGCAGCAGAAGTTCCAGAACCTAAAAAAGGATCAAGAATTAGATCATTTTTATTTGATGTAGCTAGTAAAATTCTGTGTAAAAGTGATTCTGGTTTTTGAGTAGAGTGAATTTTTTTTCCATTTTTTTTAAGTCTTTCAGAACCACTACAAATAGGAAGACTCCAATTAGATCTCATCTGAAGATCGTCATTTAAACATTTCAAAGACTGATAATTAAATGTGTATTTTGATTTTTCGCTCTTCGAAGCCCAAATTAAAGTCTCATGAGCATTTGTAAACCTTGTGCCTCTAAAGTTAGGCATTGGATTATTTTTATTCCAGATGACATCATTTAGTATCCAGAAACCTAGATTTTGTATTGCAGTTCCTACTCTAAAAATATTATGGTAACTACCTATAACCCAAATAGCTCCATCTTTTTTTAAAATCCTTTTGCATTCGTTAAGCCATTCATACGTGAACTCATCATATTTTTTAAAATTCTCAAATTGATCCCATTTGTCGTTTACAGCGCTGACCTTTGATCTATCTGGCCTAGTCAATTCACCTTTTAATTGCAAATTATATGGAGGGTCAGCAAAAATTAAATTAAAAGTTTCACTTGGAATTTTTTTTAATTCTTCGAGACTGTCTCCGTTAATTATTTTATTTTTAAAATCAGATTTCATTTGTAAAAATTAATTAGACTCCAAATGGATTCTTCGGTCAACCTGTGATTGAAAAAATTGGATTCGATTTGTGTATCTAATTTTAATGATAACTAGATGTAGTATTAAGTTAATCTAGATATAGGAGAGAAAGTTTTTCTATGATGTTTGGTTATGCCTAGTTTCTTTAATGCTTGTAAGTGTTGTTTGGTGCCATAACCAAAATTTTTATCCCAATGATAACCTTTGTTTTTTTTTGATAGAGTAGCAACAAATCTGTCTCTTGATACCTTTGCTATTATAGAGGCTGCAGAAATTGAGGGAATTTTTTTATCACCCTTTATGATCGATTTTAATTTATAATTTTTTAATTGTGGAATTTTGTTTCCATCTATTAATACAAGAGTTGGTTTTTTTGTTAATTTTAATATAGCTCTTTTCATAGCCAGTAAACTTGCATTTAGTATATTGAGTTTTTCAATCTCACTAACAGAAGCTTTGCCTAATGACCAAATTGAATTTTTTTTTATATAATTAAAAAGGTATTCTCTCTTTTTTTTACTCAACACTTTTGAGTCTTTTAAAATTTTTGGATCCACAGATTTTGTTAGAATGACAGCAGCGGCATAAACAGGACCTATTAAACTACCTCTGCCGACCTCATCAACACCAGCTATTAATTTCATTAAATTGTTAATTTTAACTCTTTAACTTTTTCTCTTATTTTTTTTAAATCTTCCCAAGAATATTTTTTGTTATCGGGATATCTAATTAAATAAGAAGGGTTAAAAGTTATCATTAAAGGATAAGTATTATTATTTAAAATTATTTCCTTCCATTTACCTCTTTCTGAAGATATTTTTTCATTAATCCCAGTAACAGCTTCCATAGCTGTACTACCCATTAAAATTATAATTTTGGGATCAATAATAGATATATGTTCTTTTAAAAAGTTTGAGTAACGTTTAATTTCTTGTGAAGTTGGTTTTCTATCTTCTGGTGGTCTAAAATTTATTGCATAACTTGTATAAATATTTTGTCTCTTAATATTTATTGCTATTAACATTTTGTCTAAAAGCTCTCCACTTTCTCCTTTAAAAGGGTTTCCAACTTTTTCTTCAATTTCACCTGGAGCTTCTCCGATTAACATTATAGGACTATCAATATTTCCTTCTCCAAGAACAATATTTTTGGAATTATTTCTTAGTTTACAATTTTCAATTGAATTTAATTGTTTCTTTAGATTTTCTAATAAATCGTGTTTATTTTTTTGACTTATGTCACTTTCTTTTTTGACCTCAGAAAACCTATTAATAGGTTTTTTATCAAATACAAAATTGGCTTCTATTGTATTTATTAATTCTTCGTTTAATTTGTCGTTTTGATTTATCAATTTTTTCACCTTACAAGGATTAAATGATATCTAAAATATTTAAAATCATATTATTATTAGCGTTATCCTATCAGACACCTCTTTATTCTAAAAGTACAAGTTTTAATGATTTCAACTCAAGAGATTTATCTAATTATTTTTCAGGTATTATAGCTTATGAAAATAGAGATAATTCAGAAGCTTTAAAATATTTCAATTTAAGTAAAGTTTTACTAAACAGCCATGACAATTATTTAAAAAGATATGTTAATTCGCTTGTATTAGAAAACAAAGTAGCGCAAGCAATAAATGTTGTAAAAAATAACTCAAAAAAAAGTAACGCTGATTTTTTTGATGCATATGTTTTATTAATAATTGATAGTTTGAAAAAAAATGATTTTGATAAAGCTGATATTTATTTAGATCAAAGTTTGAGATTTCAGGAAGAAAATAGAATTAATCTAGTAATTTTTGAGACTTTAAAGCAGTATATTTACACTTTTAAAAATAAAAAACTTTTACCTAATAAGAAAAATTTTGGAAACTTATCATTAATAGCTGAGGCATTTCAAAGATGTCATTATAATGATCAAAGAACCAGCTCTTTCTTTTTAAATTTAATTAATAATCAACAAGGTGATTATTCAAGATATATATTTTTTTATATAAATTATCTAATTCAGAATAAGGAGTTTGCTCAGGCAAAGTCAGTAATTGATCAAATTGATTATATTGGCTCAACACTTTTGTTAACTCAAACCAAAAGCTGGATAGATAATAATAAGTTTAAAAGTTTTGAAAAAATTTTCTCATGTGAAAACCACAACGATATAATTAGTGAATTTTTATTTTTGATATCAAACCTTTATTCGTCACAAGATAATTTTGAAAAATCAAATTTTTATTTAAATTTATCAATATACTTAAATCCTAAATTTGAATTTAATTTATCACTCGTTGCAGAAAATTTCTTTGCAGATGGTGAATACAACAAGGTAAAAAAAATAGTAAGAAAATTTAAAGAGACTGATGAGTTTTATTATTGGTTTAGAGTTAAAAAAGAAGCTCAAATAATAGTGAAAGAACAAAATTATGAAAAGGGCACAAGCCATATCGAGTCTAAATTTAAAAATATTGAAAAACCTAATCCAAAGATGATTTTTGATTTAGCGAATTTTTACAAAAACTCTAAAAATTATGAACTTGCAATCGATTATTATTCAAGATTAATATCTTCCCTAGAGGATACCTCTCTAATTAAATCAGATATTTTATATCGAAGAGGTGGGAGTTACGAAAGATTAGGTGAATATCAGAAATCTGATGAAGATTTACTTCATGCATTAAGAATAAGACCTAATGATGCATACGTCCTAAATTATCTTGCTTATTCTTGGTTAGAACGTGATTACAAAATAGATGAAGCGATGGAAATGTTAAAAATAGCATATGATTCAAAAAGTAATGATCCATATATAATTGATTCAATCGGTTGGGCATATTTCTTGATAGATGAATATGAAGAGGCAGAAAAATATTTAAAAAGAGCTGTAGAGTTAATGCCTGATGATCCAATAGTAAATGATCATTACGGAGATATATTGTGGAAGTTAGATCAAAAAATTCAAGCAAGATATTTTTGGAGTAGTGTATTGAGATTTGATGATACTGAAGATGATATGAGAGAAAATATAAACAAAAAACTGATTACTGGCTTAAAATCTATTCAATGAAATTAAATTTAAAGTCTCATGCTAAAATCAATTTAGCTCTAAACGTAACTGGAAAAAATAAATCATTACATAAAATTGAAAGTATCATTAGTTTTGTTGATTTGTGTGATGTTATTTCAATAAAAAAAACAGGAGGTGAAAAACATAATATTTCTTTTCAAGGGAAATTTGCGAAAGGTATTGGTAAAAAAAATACTGTTCAAAAACTCTTTCAAATATTAGATCGAGAAAAATTATTAATAAATCAAAAATTTAAAGTTTCTATAACAAAGAATATTCCCCAAGAAGCTGGACTTGGTGGAGGTTCTATAAATGCTGCGAGTATTTTAAATTTTTTAAAAAAAAAAAAGATAATTAAAATTAGTAAAAAAAAAATTTTGGAGGTTTGCTCTGAAATAGGTTCTGATGTTATCTTGGGTATAGAACCATCTAGTTCAGTCTTACTTTCAAATAATAAAATTAAAAAATTTTTAAATTGCCCGATTTTAAATATGCTTTTAATAAAGCCTAATTTTGGTTGTGCGACAAAAAAAATTTATTCTAACGTTAAAAATTTTACAAAACCAAAATTTAATAATCCAAAAAAAAATATGTTTGGTTATAAATTTTTAAAAAATCAAAGTAATACTTTAGAAGATGTTGCAATTTCAAAATACCCACAAATAAAAAAGATTAAGTTATTTTTAGAAAAGACTAATAATCCTGAGTTTGTAAGAATGACTGGGTCTGGATCTACAGTTATTGCATACTATAAATCAGTCAAAGACTGTAATTCAGCAAAAGTTCAATTTAAGAGGAAATTCAAAAATTGTTGGTTGTATGTATCAAAAACTATATAAATTTATTTTTTTTGTGTTATAGGAACTATAATATTGGGGCGTAGCCAAGCGGTAAGGCACGGGTTTTTGGTACCTGCATCCTAGGTTCGAATCCTAGCGCCCCAGCCATATATATGGATAAATTTTTAGATAAAATTTTTTTTAGGTCCAAAAATCTTAATTATATAAGTAAAAATATAAAAAACATATCCGAGAACACTCCTGCAAAAAAAATTTTTGAAGCAATTAACAATTATTCTGAAAATAGTGAATTAAGATTTGTAGGAGGATGTATTAGAAAAATTATAAATCGAGAAGAAGTAGATGACATTGATTTAGCAACTAACATTACACCAGATGAAGTTTGTGATGCACTAAATAAACATCAAATTAAATTTTTTGAGTCAGGTAAAGAACACGGCACGATAACTGCAGTAATAAATGAAAAAAACTATGAAATTACTTCACTTAGAAAAGACGTTGCTACAGACGGAAGACATGCAAAAGTTGAATTTACTTCTGATTGGAAAGAAGATTCAAAAAGAAGAGATTTTACAATTAATGCTATTTACTCTGATAGTTTAGGAAATTTATTTGATCCACAAAATGGTAAGCTAGATTTAAATAAAGGTGTTTTAAAATTTATTGGAGATCCAGAAAAAAGAATTCAAGAGGATTATTTAAGAATATTAAGATATTTCCGTTTTCATATTAATTACTCAACTGAAAATCATAAAACAGAGATAATTAAAATATTTAAAAAAAATATCAAAGGTATTTCGAACTTATCTGCTGAAAGATTATTAGATGAATTTAAAAAGACAGTTAAATCAAAAAATTTTCTCAAATTATTTGAAGATCAACAAAGTTTAGAAATATTAGAAATAGTATTTCCACAATTTAAAAATATTAATCATTTTAAGAAGCTAAATTCATTCAGTTCTAAAGCTATCAGTAGCTTTGACTTTATTTTTATAATTGCATTACTGATTATTGATGAAACAGACAATACTGATTATTTTATTTACAAATTTAAAATCTCAAAAAGAGATCAAAAGAGGCTCAAATTAATTCATTATTTTTTCAAAGAAAAGGTGAGTATTAAAAGTTTTACAGAAAAAAACTTTAATAAAATATTTTACTATAATGGCAGACAAACCGTGATTGATATAATTAATTTTAAATTGTTCTTTTCAAGTAAGGTAGAAAATAAATTATTAAAATTACTTAAAATTTATGAAAATAAAACATTGCCTGAATTAAAAATTGGAGCAAATATTTTAATGTCTAAGTATAAAATTCCTGAGGGTAAAATTTTAGGTAATAAATTAAAACTTATTGAAGAAACCTGGGTTCAAAATGGATTTCAAATTTCAGATAAACAAGTTGAAAAAATTGTAAAAAGTTAAATATATTTAACGTCTTTAATTTCAAAATTCTTTGTGCCTGAGGGGGTGTTTATTTCCACAAGATCACTTTTATTTTTACCTATTAATCCTTTTCCAATTGGTGACTGAAAGAAAATTAATTTTTGTTTTAAGTCAGCCTCATCTTTTCCAACAATTTTATAATTTATTTTTTCTCCACTATCTAAGTCTTCTAGATATACAGTTGATCCAAAAATTACTTTACCCTCATTATTTAATTTAGTTACATCAATTACGTTAGCTCTGGCTATTATGTCGTTTATTTCAGTAATCCTACCTTCATTGTGAGATTGTTCTTCCTTTGCAGCATGATATTCGGCATTTTCTTTTAGATCTCCATGCGATCTTGCTTCAGCAATTGCAGCAACTATTTCAGGTCTTTTCTTTTCTTTTAAAAAAATGAGTTCTTCCTCTAATTTTTTTAGACCATTTGAAGTTATAGGTTCTTTTTCCATTTTTTATTTCCACTTTGCTAAGGGAGGTAATGACATTAAAATTCCTTCAACATTACCACCAGTTTGTAATCCAAATTTAGTTCCTCTGTCATACAGTAAATTAAATTCTGCGTAACGACCTCTCTTAATATACTGCTTCTCTTTTTCTTTTAAAGACCATTTTTTGTTAATTTTTTTTCTAATAATTTCATTAAAAATCATTTGAAAAGTAATACCAACATCTCTTACAAATTTAAAATCTTTTTCGAAATTATCATCTTTATAATCAAAAAAAATTCCCCCAATTCCTCTAGCTTCTTTTCTGTGGGGTAAATAAAAATATTCATCACACCATTTTTTATATTTTTTATAATAATTTTTATTATGTTGATCACACATTAACTTTAAAGTTTTATGAAATTTATTTTTTTCATTATCATCTTTGATGGCCGGGGTTACATCCATTCCCCCTCCAAACCAATTTTTTTGAGTGCTGATATATCTTGTATTAAAATGCATAGCTGGAATATGCGGATTTTGCATATGCATAACTATTGAAATTCCTGAAGCCCAAAATCTAGGATCTTTCTCAGCTCCTGGTATATTTTTTTGAAATTTTTTAGGAAATTTTCCATATACCTTTGAGAAATTTACTCCTACTTTTTCAAAAATTTTTCCATTTTTTAAAATTCTATATTCACCACCTCCTTCATCTTTTTTAGAGTTTCTTTTCCAAGAAGTTGATACAAATTTTATTTTGTTATTTTCTAATTCAAGTATGTCATTACAAATTGCATTTTGTAATAATTTGAACCAATTGCTAGCTAGGTCTTTTTTAATTGAATTGTCCATATTACATTAAATTATTTTGCCTTAAACTTTCAGCCAAAACTATTGCAACTGAGGATGCTATATTTAGAGATCTCGCATTTTCATTCATTGGAATTTTTAGACGATCACCAATCAGCTTATGAACCTTCTCTGGAACACCAGCACTCTCTCTTCCAAATAATATTGTATCATCAGCTTTAAAATTAAATTTAGTATAATTTATAGAACCCTTTGTTGTCATTAAAACAATTCTTTGATTCTTTTTTTCTTCAAAAAAATGTTCTGCACTTTGGTAGAATTTAATTTTACCATAGTCCATGTAGTCCATGACAACTCTTTTAAACCTTTTGTCAGATAATAAAAATCCACAAGGCTCAATAATTTCTAATTCCGCCCCTAAACAGGCACACGTTCGTATAATTGCAGCTGTATTCTGTGGAATATCTGGCTCGTATAGTGAAATTTTAGGTCTAGGTTTCATCCGTAATGTGTCATTCTTTCAGTAGAAAAATTACTGTTATCTTATAAGAAATCGTATATTAAATTAATTTTTTAACAAAAAACTATTTAAAATGTCAGATAAAAAGCCAAAAAAAAGAAGAGATTTTTTATTTACAGCGACCACAGCTGTAGGTGCAGTTGGAGCTGCAGCAGTAGTGTGGCCCATGGTAGATCAAATGAACCCTGATGCTTCAGTTAAAGCATTAGCAAGTACCGAGGTAGATGTAAGTTCAGTCAAACCTGGAAACACAATTACAGTTCTATGGAGAGGAAAACCAGTTTTCATCAGAAGAAGAACACAAGAAGAGATCGACGAAGCAAGATCTGTTAAAATGGAAGAATTAATTCATCCAGAAAAAGATGAGGATAGAGCAAAAAATCCTGAATGGTTAGTCATGCTTGGAGTTTGTACTCATTTAGGATGTGTGCCTTTGAATGACAAAGGTGATTATAATGGATGGTTTTGTCCTTGTCACGGTTCTCACTATGATACGTCTGGAAGAATTAGAAAAGGACCAGCTCCTTGGAATATGGAAGTTCCAAAATATGAATTCGTAAACGCAAACACAATTAAAATAGGATAGTACAGTTGTTATGAGTGATCACGATTATCAACCTAAATCAAAAGTTGGTCAATGGTTTAATGATAGATTACCGTTACTAACTCTTGCAAATCATTTAACAGATTATCCTACTCCAAAAAATTTAAATTACTGGTGGACATTTGGAGGAATTTTAACTTTTTGCTTAATCACACAAATTATAACAGGATTAACTTTGGCAATGCATTACATTGCTCATGCTGACATGGCATTCGAAAGTGTTGAGCATATAATGAGAGATGTTAACTACGGATGGTTAATTAGATACATACATGCAAATGGCGCATCGATGTTTTTTCTTGCTGTGTATATTCATATCTTTAGATCATTATTTTATGGTTCTTACAAAGCACCAAGAGAAATAATTTGGATTATTGGTATAGTAATTTACTTGTTAATGATGGCAGCTGCATTCATGGGCTACGTCTTACCTTGGGGACAAATGAGTTTCTGGGGAGCAACTGTTATTACAAATTTATTTAGTGCAATCCCGTTAGTAGGTGAGGGAATTGTAACATGGTTATGGGGTGGATACTCAGTTGATAATCCAACTTTAACAAGATTTTTTACTCTACATTATTTAATCCCATTCTTAATAGCAGGACTTGTAATTTTACATATATGGGCTCTGCATGTACCTGGAAATAATAATCCAGTTGGTATTGATATCAAAAAACCATCTAAGGATACTGTCCCATTCCATCCATACATTATTATTAAAGATGGTTTTGCATTATTAATGTTTATGATTGTTTTTGCATTTTTTGTTTTTTATACGCCTAATATTTTGGGTCACGCAGATAATTACATAGAGGCAAATCCTATGGTAACTCCAGCTCATATAGTTCCAGAATGGTATTTGTTACCTTTTTACGCAATACTAAGATCGGTACCGGATAAACTACTTGGAGTAATTGCAATGCTATCTGCTATTTTAATACTTGCAGCTTTACCTTGGTTAGATACTTCAAAAATTAGATCAGCAGTATTTAGACCTTTGTATAAACAGTTTTACTGGATTTTAGTAGCAGACGTTTTAATTCTTGGTTACATGGGAGCAATGCCTGCAGAAGGTCTTTATTTATTAATTGCAAGAGTAGCCACTGCCTATTATTTCTTACATTTCTTGGTTATTCTCCCTGTACTTGGATTTAAAGAAAGAACATTACCTGTCCCACTAAGTATAACGGAACCAATTTTAGGTGGATCACCGAACTTAGCAGCTGCAAAACACAGAGAAAGTAAAATAAAATAAGTGAAAAAGTTATTTAAATTAATTTTAATACTTTCATTTTTTTCTCTAAATAGTGTTCAAACATTTGCTGCAGAAAAGGTAGATTATCTTAAAACAGATTGGAGTTTTAAAGGTCTTTTTGGAAAATTTGATAGGGCGGCTCTTCAAAGAGGATATCAAGTTTATACAGAAGTTTGTGCTTCTTGCCATTCAATGAAATATTTGAGCTATAGAAATTTATCAGAAGAGGGTGGACCAGAGTTTTCAGAAGCAGCTGCAAAAGCAATCGCTGCTTCTTTTGAAGTAACAGATGGACCAAACGCTGATGGTGAAATGTTTACTAGACCTGGAAAACTTTCGGATAAATTTGTAATGCCATACGACAATGTAAAAGCTGCGCAAGCAGCTAACGGAGGAGCTTATCCACCAGATATGTCTGTTTTAGTTAAAGCTAGAGGTGGTGGAGTTGATTATATTTATTCCTTACTTCAAGGTTATGAAGATCCGCCAAGTGGAGTAACTTTGGATGATGGAGTTTATTACAACAAGTATATGTATGGTAATAAGATCAGAATGGCAGCGCCATTATCAGATGGAATTGTAGAGTACGGGGATGGTACTAATGCATCAGTTGAACAGATGTCAAAAGATGTAACAACATTTTTAATGTGGGCTGCGGAGCCTCACTTAGAAGCAAGACACCAAATGGGATTTAAAGCTATAGTATATTTAATTATTTTAACTATTTTAGTTTACTTTAGTATGAAGAAAATTTGGTCACGTGTTGAATCTGAAGTTTAATACATCTCCATCTTTAACAATATAATCTTTTCCTTCTAATCTCATTTTCCCATTTGCTTTAGAATTTACCCATCCATTATTTGCTATAAAATCTTCATAAGAAATAGTTTCAGCTCGAATAAAGCCTTTTTCAAAATCAGTATGTATTTCTCCTGCTGCCTTAGGAGCTGTACAATTTTTTTTAATTGTCCATGCTCTTGTTTCCTCAGGACCCGATGTAAAATAAGTGTCCAGCGCTAGTATATTGTAACCTTTTTGAATTAACATATTTAATCCAGTTTCTTTTAAACCTATCATTTCCATATAATTTTTTTTCTCTTCAGCAGGTAGCTCATTAATTTGATTTTCTATGTCGGCAGATACAATTAGTGTATTTTCATTCCCAAATTTTTCTATGAAATCATTTGTATATTTGTTGCCATTCTGAACACTTTGTTCATCAACATTACAAACATATATTT
Source organism: Candidatus Pelagibacter sp. HIMB1715 (assembly GCF_052047595.1). Taxonomy (NCBI): domain Bacteria; kingdom Pseudomonadati; phylum Pseudomonadota; class Alphaproteobacteria; order Candidatus Pelagibacterales; family Candidatus Pelagibacteraceae; genus Candidatus Pelagibacter; species Candidatus Pelagibacter sp. HIMB1715. Next base: position 12,567 of record NZ_JBNAJY010000020.1, read on the forward strand.
TTGGCTTAATTGATAATAAACCACTTTGATTTAATTGCTTGGTATCAAATTGTGTTTTTAGAATTGAAATATCTTTATCATTATTTATGCAATCTAAAGCAATTTCTAAAATTTTAAGTTGCTCTTCATCTACATTTTTTTTGTTATTTTTTTCCAATCTTTTTTGAATACTTTCAAGATCTGCAAGCATCATTTCAGTTTCAATAATTTCTAAATCTCTCACTGGGTTTACATCAGGATTAACATTTTGGATATCATCTGAGTCAAAACATCTAATCATATGAATTACAGCATCAACTTCTCTAATATGAGAAAGAAATTTATTTCCTAATCCTTCTCCTTTTGAAGCTCCTTTAACAAGACCAGCAATATCAACAAATGAAATTGTAGTATTAATTACCTTTTTAGAGTTAGAGACTTTTGATAATTTAGACAATCTTTCATCTGGTACTGGAACCACACCAACATTTGGGTCAATTGTACAAAATGGAAAATTAGCTGCTTGTGCTTTGCTAGAATTTGTTAGTGCATTAAAAAGTGTGGACTTACCAACATTTGGTAAACCAACAATTCCACATTTAAAACTCATTATTTATTATTAACTGTACTTGAAAATAGGTCTAACTTTTTATCAATTAATATTGAAATTGAATCAGTAATATTATTTGTAATCTTTTCTAATCCAACCATTTCATCTTCATCAAAATTTTGAAGAACAAAATCACTTACTTCCATATTATCTTTTGGTTTTCCAATACCTATTCTTACTCTAGAATAATCTTTACCAATAAATTTATCTATTGATGCTATACCATTATGGCCTGCGCTAGATCCACCAAACTTAGCTTTAATTTTTCCAAATTCTACATCCAAATCGTCGTGAAAGACTATTACATCTTCAGCATCAATTTTAAAATATTCTATTAACTCTCTAATACAAATTCCTGAATTATTCATGAAAGTTAAAGGCTTAATTGCATATATTTTTTTGTCTCCAACATTTCCTGTTGTAAGCAAACCTTTAAATTTTGGTTTTTGTTTTGATAGGCCAAATTTTTTATTTATTGAGTCTATAATTTTAAAACCTACATTATGTCTATTATTTTCACTATCGGGCGTTGGGTTACCTAGTCCTACAAATAAAAGCATAAAAATTTTTTAATGGAAAACAAACTTTAGTTTAAATAATTTATTTTTTTTCTTCAGCAGGCTTATCTTCGCCTTCTTTTTTATCACCCTCTGCTGCTGGCTTGTCTCCTTCAGCTGCTGCAGTTTCTGCACCCGCTTCTCCTTCGGCAGCTTCAGCTTCAGCTGGTTTCTCTGGCTCTTTCATTACAGTTGGAGCCGCAAGTGTTGCAATAACGAAATCCCTACCTTGAATAGTTGGTACAACTTCAGGATCTAGATTAATTGATGAAATTTTAAAACTTACTCCAATATCAATACCATCTAAATCAATTAAAAGATTGTCAGGTATTTTTTCACTTGGACATTTTAATTCAACTTTTCTTCTTACAATATTTAATACTCCACCTTTTTTTAATCCAGGTGATTTTTCATGATTAATAAATTTAACTGGAACCTCAATTCTAATTTTTAGACCAGGCACAACTCTTAAAAAATCAACATGTATAGGTTCGTCTGACAAGATGTGATATTTTACTTCTCTTGGAAGTACATTTTGTGGTTTACCGTTTACATTTAATGTAAGAATTGTAGATAAAAAATTTGAGTCATCTAACATCGACTTTAGCAGTTTCTTAGATATAGAAACTTTTTCATTTTGAGCTTCACCGCCGTAAATTATAGCCGGAACTTCTCCATTATCTCTTAGTGAGTTAAGCTCGCCTTTTGTTTTAGTATCTCTGATGTTAGCTTGTAAAGTATTCATAAAATCAAGGGTTTTTAGCTCAAGATCCTTAATAACACAAGGTAATTATTTAAATAAATCAGATACAGAAGTAGAATTTGATATTCTTTTAATTGCTTCACCCATTAGCCCTGAAATAGATAAAACCTCGATGTTTTTTGCACCTTTTATTTTGTCACTATTATCAATTGTGTCTGTAATTACTAAATTTTTGATAACAGAATTTTTAATTTTTTTGACCGCTTCACCACTAAGTACACCGTGAGTAATATAAACATAAACTTCTTTTGCACCTCTATCTTTTAGAGCTTTAGCTGCATTTACAATTGTTCCACCTGAGTCGATGATATCGTCTACAATTATACATGTCTTACCTTTTACATCCCCAATCACATTCATAACCTGAGATTGTCCTGGCTTAGGTCTTCTTTTATCTACTATAGCTAAACCAACATTTAAAAGTTTTCCAAGAGATCTTGCTCGTTCAGTACCACCCACATCTGGAGCAATACAAATCATATTTTTACTTTTAATTTTTTTCTTAACGTGTCTTGCAAAAATAGGAGTAGCAAACAAGTTATCAACTGGAATATCAAAAAATCCTTGAATTTGTCCTGCATGCAAATCTACTGTTACAACACGATCTGCTCCTGCTTTTGTAATCAGGTTAGATACTAGTTTTGCCGAAATGGAAGTTCTTGGGACAACTTTTCTATCTTGTCTTGCATAACCAAAATATGGAATTACAGCAGTTATATTTTTGGCAGATGATCTTTTTAAAGCATCTATGCATAATAAAAGTTCCATTAAATTATCATTAGCTGGTGAAGAAACAGATTGAATAATAAAAATACTATTTCCTCTTATGTTTTCATTAATCTCAACATAAATTTCACCATCAGAAAAATTTCTAATACTTGAATTGACTAATTTAGATTTTAAATATTTAGCAATTTTCTTACTAAGAGGTTTATTGCTATTTCCTGATAATAATTTCATGAAAAAACCTAATTAAGCATAATTATTGAAATATTTCTACCATAATCAGCATGATTTAAACTTTTTGATCTTCTAGCACTAAAAAATTTATTTTTAGCATCGAATGTATCAACGTCAATTTTTTCTATTTTTTTCACACCAGACTTAAGAATTAATGATTTAACATAACTGGATAAGTTAAAATATAACTTTTCTTTACCCATTTTAAAAAATTTATGACTAGTTTTGTCTTTTCTTATAAATTTTTTATAAAAATCTTTTTGAACCTCATAATTTTTAACTGATATTGAAGGACCTATAACTGCTGTAATATTTTTTGTTTTAGACCCTCTCTTAACCATAAATTTAATCACTTTTGATATAATTCCCTTAAAGGCACCTTTCCATCCTGAATGAATTGCAGCTATCATTTTTCTCTGATTGTCAAAAACAAGTATTGGTACACAATCTGCAGTCAAAACCGCAATAGGTAAATTTACTTGGTCAGTAATAATTGCATCAGCCTTAGGTTTTATTTTTGATTTATACTTTTTATCAATAAACACGAATTTATTACTATGAATTTGATTAAGTAAAAAAATATTTTTTGAGTTCTTAGAAATTTTTTTCCTGACAATATTTAAATTTTTTTTTACACTTGCACTATTATCATTTGAACCTGGACCACAATTTAAACTTTTATAAATATTTTTTGATACACCACCGATGCTATTAAAAAAACCATGTTTGATAGCTTTATTTTTTGAAAGTTTTTTGGATTTAATCAATTTTAAAACCTGTTTTAAATTTATTGTTTTTAATTTTAATCAACATTACCTTAAACAACTCCCCCATTTGTTTCTCATCAATTAAACGTCTAATTCTATAAAATAGATCTGTTTTTTGTGAGAAGGCTATATTATTACTTACAATCTCTGCTCTCTGCAAAATTCCCATACTTGTTAAGAATTTTTTTTGGTTAGTAATTAGATGATCTAGTTTTTCAAATTGAATAATATAATTAGCATATAAATTAAAATTTAAATTGTATGTAATATCAGAGTCGCCAATATCTTCTAATATGTTTGAGAATTTATGATCTTTTATTGCTTGAATAGTATTTTTTATTTTCAGATCTAAATATCCATAATCAATTATTAAAAGTCCACCATTTCTGTTCTCAATAATTTTACAAATTTTCTCTAGATATTTAAACGCTTCGGGAGAGTATTCAATAATATCTTGGTCCTTAGATATTTCAAATTTAAGTTCTTGCTCTATTGTTTTAATATCAATTTCTTTATCATTGAACTCAGCCTTTTTATAAGTTTTTAAATTAACATACCTTTCAAACCAATTATTCTCCTTTTTAAAAAATTGCTTTATTGGAAGTGCATCAAAAAATTCGTTTGCAAGATAAATGCAAGGAAATGTGTTATCGATTTCAACTTCATTTACCCAGATTATTTTTTCAGAATTTAAATTTTTTTTTTGTTCATCAATTAAATATGAGCTTTTTTCATGTATCATTAAATTACAGGAGTTAAAACAATCTGGAAAATTCTTTAATGTTTCAGATACAACTTTCATCATCTCTCCATTACCAGCGCCAAGTTCAATTAAGTTAAATTTTTTAGGTGAACCGATGCTTTTCCAAAAAGTTATTACCCATATTGCAATTATTTCTGAAAATAGTCTTGTGATGTTGGGAGATGTAATAAAATCACCTTCCTTTCCAAAGGGATTTTTTTTCATATAATAACCATTTTCTTTATCGTAAAGAGCGTGATTTATAAATTGATCTAGAGGTAAATTAGTCGACTTGTTCATTTTTTTTCAAAAAGAAAATAATTAATCCAATTATTAAAAAGATAAAACTTATTAACTGACCCATAGTTAAATTGAATATTAGGTATCCCAATTGATCATCTGGAACTCTAAAAAATTCAACAATAAATCTAAAGATTGAATAGAAAATTAAAAATAATCCAGAAATCAATCCAGCTTTTTCAAAATTTCCTCTACTTCTAAAATAAACTAAAATTAAAAATAAAATTAAACCTTCTAATAATGCCTCATAAATTTGTGAGGGATGTCGTGGTTGATTATCTATTTGTATGAAACTAACTGCCCAAGGTAAATTAGTTATAGTTCCATAAAGTTCAGAATTTATAAAATTTGCAATTCTTCCAAAAAATATTCCAACAGGCGCAACTAGAGCGACGACATCTAAATATAAAAACGCATTTTGATTATTTTTTTTTGCAAAGAATATAGTTGCTATAACAATACCAATTACTCCTCCATGAAAAGACATGCCACCTTCCCATACTTTTAAAATATCTAATAAATTATTGATATAGAATTCAAAATTATAAAATAATACATAACCAATTCTTCCACCTAAAATAATTCCGATGATTAAGTACGTTATGTAATCATCAAAGTTTTTATTTATTTCAGAATTCTTTAAGAACAGTTTTTTTGCTATTAACCATCCAAATAAAATACCAGCTATATAAGCTAGAGAATACCATCTAATTTCTAAAGAAAATATTTCTACAGCAACTGGGTCAAAATTATTGATGAACATTTTAAATTATATCTATATTGTATATCTCAAATATGAAAAATTCTAAATTTATAATTGATAAATTTGCAAAACTACTAGAGCAGGGATTAATAACTTCAAAAGATTTATCATCTGAAATCTTAAATATATTTAAGTCAAAGAGAGATGAATTTGTTTTTAAAATGAAACTTACAAGCAAGGATGAATTTGAGATTCTTTCAAAGAGAGTAGAAAATTTAGAAAATAAAATTTCAAAATTAGAAACAAAAAAAAAGAAGAAAACTAAATCGGCAAAAAGATCTTAACTCTTAGCCCATTAAATTTTGATTTTTCCAACATAATGTTACCACCATGGGATTTGATAATATCAGAAGCAATTGACAGTCCTAGACCAACACTAGATTTTGAATCATTTCTCCCTTTGTCCATTTTATAAAAAGGTTTAAATACGTTTTCATGTTCTTTTTTAGGTATCCCTGGACCGTCATCATCAATAATTATAAATAGGTTTGTATTTTTTTTGGTTAGGCTTATTTCAACTTTGTTTGCATATTTTAATCCGTTATCAATCAAGTTATTTAAAGATCTATTGATAAGGTTCTTTCTGCCATTAATGTAAATTCTAGGAATTAAATTATGAGAAATGTTTTTATTATTATATTTTTTTATAATTTCCTCTATTAGTTCTGAAAGATTAAACATTTCGTCTTTTTCAACATATGACGAGCTTGTAAATTGCAGATATTCATTAAGCATTTTTTCCATTTCGTTAATATCATCTGTTAACTTATCAACCGCATCTTTATCTTTAAGAAAAGCTAATTGTAGCTTCATTCTTGTTAAAGGAGTTCTTAAATCATGACTAATGCCTGATAACATTTCAGTCCTCTGATTAAGATGTCTTTCAATTCTCTTTCTCATTTTGTCAAATTCATGACCTGCTTGACGTATCTCAAGTGCTCCTGAGGGTTTAAATTCTTCTATGTCTTCTCCTTTTCCAAATCTCTCAGCAGCGCGAGCTAAATTTGTAATTGGTCTCGTTTGGTTTTTTAAAAATATTAGTGAAATAATAACCATTATAATTGCTGGAACTGTAATCCACAGTGCAAATATTCTTGCAGAGGTACTAGTAACTCGATCTTTTGGAACTAAAAATTTAAAATATCCATCTTCATATTTTATTCTTAAATCAATTAGTTCTTTATAGTTTGTAGTATTAAACCAGAAGATCTCAGGAGAAAATTTAGATTTCAATTCTCTTCTTAAAGTTCGATCAATTGGACTAAACCATCTTTCTTTATTTTGATCACTTAATTTTTCATCAACAACTAATTCAATATTTAAATCTAGAAATAATGAAAATAGGTTTGTCACTTCTTGTTTATCATTTTCCTCCTTTTGATAAGCTTCTACAAAAGCACTAATTTCATTAACCAGGGTTCTGGTCATACCTTTATTAGTTTTAATCCACAAACTATCAAAAAAAACAATGGTTATTATTAATTGGATAGTAATTACAGGGACAGCAACTATTAAAAGTGCTCTATAAAATAATCTTTTTGGTAAAACTTTTTTTAAATAATTACTCAATCCAGAGAACATATCCTGCACCTCTAATTGTTTGCAAAAACTTAGGACTTTTTTGATCTATTTCAATTTTTTTTCTCAATCTAGTAATAATAACATCGATAGATCTCTCTTTATCTAGATTAATCAATTTTCCTATATCTTCTCTTGAAAATGTTTTTCCAGGACTATTAATCATTTTTTTTAAAATTGTCTTTTCAGTATTGTTAATTTTAAATTCTTTTTGATCTCTAATAATTAAAAGTTTATTTAAGTCGATTTTGACATTTTCAAATTCAATAATTCTTTTTTGCTCAGTTTTTTGTGTCTTATCTAAAATGTTTTTTATTCTTAGAATTAATTCTTTAGGTTCAAATGGTTTGGGCAAATAATCATCTGCACCAACTTCAAGACCTTCTATTCTTTCCTTAGCTTCTCCTTTAGCAGTAAGAAGTATTATTGGAGTATCTAGATTTTTTTTATTTTCTTCTATAAATTCTAATCCACTCTTTCCAGGCATCATTATATCGAGCACAATTAAATCAAACTTTATTATTTTTATTTTCTCTGAGGCATCTTCAGCACTGTCAGCTGTAGTTACTAAATAATCATTTTCGTTTAAAAATTTCTTTACTAATGATCTAATACCATCGTCGTCATCAACTACTAAAATATGAGCTAAAAAATTATCCATTAATTATTTTATTTAATACATTGTCAAAATTAACAACTTCTTCTGAAGTTGAATTTAAAAGAGCAGAATAAATTCTTTTTTTTTGTAAATTAAAAATTTCTTCAAATATTTTCTTCCCTTTTTCGTTTAAAAACACATGTTTAACCCTTGTATCCTGATCATTTTTCTTAAATATGACGATATCTAACTTTATTAAATCTTTTAAAACTCTGTTGAGGCTCTGCTTAGTTACTTTTAATTTTTTTAGAAGATCTGAAATAGAGATACCTTCATAAGATGAAATTAGGTGAATAACCTTATGGTGGGCTACACCAATTGAATATTTATCTAAAATTTTTTTAGAGTCAGAAAATGTCTCTCTGTAACTAACAAATAATTTTTCAATTAAACCCTTAAGTTGATCGTCTTTAAGATATAAAAGTTCTTTCATAATGGGTAAGTTATATTGACATATCAAAGATACAAAGATATTTTTCACTGATATTTTAAAATATTTTCACTAATGATACCGTACGATAAAAGATCTGGAAAAATTTGGTACAACGATGAACTTGTTGATTGGGGAGATGTAAAACTCCATGTGTTAAGTCATGGTTTGCATTATGCGAGCTGTGTATTTGAAGGTGAAAGAGTTTATGATGGCTCTATTTTTAAATTAGAGGAACATACATCTAGATTTTTTCATTCTGCTAGAAGAATGGGTTTTGAAATTCCTTATACTGAAGAGCAAATAAATACTGCTTCAAATAAAATAATTGCAACTCAGAATGTAGAAAATGGATATGTAAGACCAGTAGCTTGGAGAGGTACTGAAATGATGGCTATCTCAGCACAACAAACAAAAATTCATGTTGCGATTGCAACTTGGGAATGGGGATCTTACTTTGATCCAAAACTAAAAGTCGAAGGCATTAAATTAAATATTTCAAACTGGAGAAGACCAGCTCCTAACACTATACCTTGGGACACTAAAGCATCAGGTTTGTATATGATTTGCACATTATCAAAACATGAAGCTGAAAAACAAGGTTACTCAGATTCTTTAATGTTAGATCATGAAGGTAATATCGCTGAAGCAACAGGGGCAAATGTATTTTTTAAAGATAATAATGGAGAAATTCACACACCAATCCCAGATTCATTCTTAGATGGAATTACAAGAAGGACTGTAATTGGAATTGCAAAATCAAAAAATATAAAAGTGCATGAAAGAAAAATTAGTCCAACAGAACTTCCTAATTTTGTAGGATGCTTTTTAACAGGAACTGCTGCTGAAGTTACACCTGTATCTTGTATTGCAGAAAATCAATTCAAAGTTTGTGAAACTATTATTGATCTCAATGAAAGCTATCAAGCGCTGGTGAGAAAGAAAAAAGCAGCTTAATCTTTGTTATCTTCTGATATTGCGTGATCAATACCTTTTCGTAAATAATCATAACCTGTAAACAAAGTAAGCGCAGCTGATAACCATAAAAGAATAATCCCAATAGTTTGAGCATTATAATTTTCAAAGCTGATTATTTTATTTCCAGTATCTCCTGAAAGCAGAAGACCAATAGCAACCATTTGTAATACTGTTTTAAGTTTAGCAAGATTTGAAACTGGAAGTTTGATCTGACCTTTTGCTAAAAATTCTCGTAATCCTGAAATTAAAATTTCTCTAGTTAATATTATTATAGCTGCAATAACTTCATAGTTTCTAATTGTTCCATCCATCACCAGTAAAATTAGAGCTGTAGCGACTATAATTTTATCTGCAATTGGATCTAATAGTTCTCCCAATTTAGATTCTTGCCCCAACATTCTAGCTAACATGCCATCTAAAAAATCTGTAAATGAAGCAATTATAAATAATATTAAAGCTGTTAAATCACCATAAAAACCTGGAAGATAAAATGCTAAAACAAAGAAGGGTACAATTATTATTCTCCCTATTGTCAGAATATTTGGAATTTTTTTTAACATAATTATTCGTGAAAGAAGTTATATATCTTTTTTGCTACTTTTTCTTCAACACCTTCAACAGATTTAATTTCATCTAAACTAGCAGATTCAACAGATCTTGCTGACCCAAAATGGTTTAACAGTGCTCTTTTTCTAATTGCTCCGATACCTTCAATTTGGTCCAGTAAAGATTTGCTAATTCCTTTTTTTCTCTTTGCTCTGTGGGCACTGATAGCAAATCTGTGTGACTCATCTCTTATCCTTTGAAGGAAAAATAGAGTGGGGTCATTTTTTGAGAATTTATATTCTTTTCCATTGTGAAAAAATGTTTCATTTCCACTATTACGAAATTTACCCTTTGCTATTGCAATAATTGGAATGTCGTGAAGCCCCAATTCATTTAAACTTTCTCTAGCTACTGAATATTGTCCTTTTCCTCCATCTACTAATACTAAATCAGGAAAAGTGAGATAATTATCTTTTTCTTGAACAGCACGTTTAAATCTTCTGTTTAATACTTCTCTCATCATCCCATAATCATCTTGCTCATTTTTTTTGTGCTTGATATTGAACTTTCGATATCTTTTTTTAATAAATCCCTCATCACCATAAGCAATTAAAGCTCCAACACTATTTGTTCCTTGGATATGGCTGTTATCATAAACCTCAATTAAATTTATATTTGTTTCAAGATTGAATTTTTTTGCAACTTCATCAAAAAGTTCTCGATTATTCTGACTTTCATAAAGTTTTCTATTCAAACTGTCTTTTGCATTTTTTATTGCTTGATTAATTACTTTTAGTTTTGAACCTTTTTTAGCAACACTAATGTTAATTTGTTTTCCCTCTTTTTGAGTTAAAGTTTTTTCAATTAAAACTTTTTCTTTTATTTCCTCAGATAAAATTATTGCGGAAGGCACACTTTTATTTTCATAAAATTGTGAAACAAATGAATTTAAAATATCTCCCAATTTTTCATCTGGGTCATGTTTTGGAAAAAAAGCTTGGTTACCCCAATTTTGTTTTGAACGATAAAAAAAAACTTGAATACAAGTTTTGCCAGACTCTTTGTATCCAGCAATAACATCTGCCTCTACTAAGTTTGCCTCATTAATTCTTTGAGAAGATTGAATAATATTTAAAGCTTTAATTCTATCTCTTAAAATTACTGCTTTTTCAAAATCTAATTCCTCACTTGCTTTTTCCATTTGACTTGAAAGATTTTTTTGAATTTTCCTTGATTTCCCAGAGACAAACTCAATGGCATCATCAACTGTTTGTTGATAATCATTTTTTTCAACATAACCAACACATGGTCCGGAACATCTTTTTATTTGATAAAGGATACAAGGTCTTTCTCTATTTTTAAAAACAGTATCATCACAAACTCTTAGATGAAAAATTTTTTGGATCATCTTTATAGTCCAGTTAGCTGAACCTGCTGATGCAAAAGGTCCAAAATAAAATCCTTCTTTTGTCTTTTTTCCTCTATGTCTTTTAATTTGTGGCCATTTATCTTTGTTACCAATAAAGATGAATGGAAATGACTTATCATCTCTTAATAAAATATTGAATTTTGGTTTAAATTTTTTAATTAGGTTTGCTTCTAGGAGTAGAGCTTCACTTTCATTTGAAGTAGTTGTTATCTCTAATTTTCTAGTTTGAGATAACATTCTCTCTGTTCTAATTATATGATTTTTTTCAGATACATAACTTTTAAGTCTATTAGGAAGATTTTTTGCTTTTCCCACATAAAGAATTTCATTTTTTTCATTTAGCATCCTGTAGACACCAGGAAGTTTAGGGACTAGCGAGAGCTCTTTTTTAATTACCTCTTTTCCTATTTCAGAGCTTATCATGACTTCTTTTTTTGGTAATTTGAATACCAACTGATGAACATTGCTTAAGAATTTCTAATTTCTCAATTTTCAACATTATTTTAGCAATCCTTTGATCTTTGAATAATTCATCAAATACGGCTTCAGCTAATGTTTCAAGAAAGTTGTAATGTTTTTTTTTAACGAGTTTTGTAATTAATTTTACAATTGTTCCATAATTAACAATCGATTTTATATCTTTATCACTTGATGGCTTTTTATCCTCGTAATCAATTTCTAGGCTAAATTTGACTTTTTGAGGCTTTTTCTTTTCAAAGTCATAATAGCCAAGTTTTAAATTTAAAATTAGTTCATTAATTAGAATTTTCTTTTCGTAATTAAAAAGACTTTTATTTTTATTTATTCTTACAATCTTAAAATTACTTCTTTTCATTCTTTGCCCATTATATCTGGCGTTTGCCAGTTTAAATTTTGTCCACTATCTATTGCTAAAACTTGACCTGTAATAGATATATTTTTTATAAAAAAGTCAACAGCATTACATATTTGTTCAACATCCACCTGCCTTTTTAATGGGGTTGCTAAATACTGTTTTCTAAAATGTTTTTCAGATTGTCTTTGATTTTTAATAGTAGGCCCAGGTGCAATGCCGTTTACTCTAATCTTTGGAGCTAAACTCATAGCACTAGTTTTAGTCAAAGTATAAAGTCCAGTTTTACTAATCGTGTAAGAAAAAAAATACGGAGTTAGTTTAAAAACTCTTTGATCAATAATATTAATTATATTGTTATTTGTACCTTTGACATTTTTTGCAAACTCTTTTGATAACAATGCTGGTGTTCGTAAATTTGTTCTTAAATGTTGCCCCCAACTATCTGTTGTGAAGTTCTCCAATTTATCATTTTCGAACAAAGAAGCGTTATTAATTAGACAATCAAAGTATTTAAGTTTCGATTTTGCATATTTTACAATTTTATTTACATCATTTTCTTTACTCAAATCACCTTTAACCAAGTAAACTTTAGTACCATTATTTGATAGTTCTTTTTTTAACTTCTCAGCTTTTAATTTTGATTTATTGAAATGAATGAGAATTTCTTTATTGGGACCAGATAATTTTTTTGCAATTGCAGCACCAATTCTTGTTGCTCCACCTGTAATAATTATTTTCCGTGCTTCCATTTTTTATCTCTTTTTTTTGTAACTTTTGTTCCAGGCATTCCCATTGTTGATCGACCTTTTGGATAAAGTTTGTTTTTTACATCATACTGCCTTATTTTTGGATTTAATGTAATTTCTAATTCACTACTTTCCAACTTTCTTATTTCGTCTCTAATTTTAGCGGCTTCTTCAAATTCAAGATTAGATGCAGCTTCTTTCATCTTTTTATCTAGTGCTTTAAGATGTTTCTTTAAGTTGCCACCAACATTAGAACCTTCGCTTATTTTTACATAATCTTTTTCATAAACACTCTCTAAAATGTCACTTATTTCCTTCTTAACTGATGTAGCACTTATTTTATGTTTTTTATTGTAAGCTATTTGAATATTTCTTCTTCGATCTGTTTCAGCAACTGCCTTTTTTATACTTTTAGTCTCTTTATCAGCATACAAAATAACTTTTCCGTCCACGTTTCTTGCAGCTCTTCCTATTGTTTGAATGAGTGATGTTTCCGATCTTAGAAAACCTTCTTTGTCTGCATCTAAAATTCCAACTAATGCACATTCAGGTATATCAAGACCTTCTCTTAATAAATTAATGCCAACTAAAACATCGAATACACCCATTCTTAAATCTCTCATTATTTCAATTCTCTCTAAAGTATCGATATCTGAGTGAAGGTACCTAACTTTAATTCCATTTTCATGAAGATATTCAGTTAAATCCTCTGCCATTTTCTTAGTAAGAGTTGTGACTAAAACTCGATGATTGTTTTCAATCACTCTTTTGCACTCATGCATCAAATCATCTACCTGGTTTTTTGCAGGTCTAATTTCAACTACAGGATCAATTAGTCCAGTTGGTCTAATAACCTGATCAATATATTTCCCTTTTGTTTGTTCTAACTCCCATGGTCCTGGTGTTGCAGATACAAATACAGTTTGAGTTCTCATTAAATCCCACTCTTCAAACTTTAATGGTCTATTATCCATACATGATGGCAGTCTAAAACCATATTCTGCAAGAGTACTTTTTCTTGATCTATCTCCTTTGTACATTCCATTAAGTTGTGGAACAGTTACATGACATTCATCAACAAATATTAATGTATTATCTGGAAAATATTCAAATAGAGTAGGAGGAGGTTCTCCTGGTTTTCTTCCAGATAAAAATCTTGAATAGTTTTCAATTCCTGCACAAGAACCAGTTGCTTCAATCATTTCTAAATCAAACTTAGTTCTTTCTTCTAACCTTTGAGCCTCTAATAATTTATTTTCTGCTCTATGTTTTCTTAAAGTTATTTCTAATTCTTTTTTAATATTAATGACCGCTTGTTCGATTGTGGGTTTAGGAGTTATGTAATGACTATTCGCATAGACTTTTACTAAACTTAGCTCTCTAACTTTATCTCCTGTTAAAGGATCAAACTCTTCAATTTGCTCTAATTTATCTCCAAATAGACAAAGCCTCCAAGCTCTATCTTCTAGATGGGAGGGAAATATTTCTAAATATTCTCCTCTTGCTCTAAATGTTCCTCTATAAAAATTTTGATCATTTCTTTTGTATTGTAAAGCAACTAAAGATTTAATTATTTCTTCTCTGTTGTATTCATAATTTTTTTGAAGTGTTAGAGTCATTTTACTGTACGCTTCAACAGAACCTAATCCATAAATACATGAAACACTTGCTACAATTAAAACATCATCTCTTTCTAAAAGAGATCTAGTTGCTGAGTGTCTCATTCGATCAATCTGCTCATTAATTGATGCCTCTTTTTCTATGTAAGTGTCAGATCTTGGAACATAGGCCTCTGGAGTGTAATAGTCATAATAAGAAACAAAATATTCAACTGCATTATCTGGGAAAAATGTTTTCATTTCTCCATAGAGTTGTGCTGCTAGCGTTTTGTTTGGAGCAAGTATCAATGCAGGTCTATTAGTAGCCTCGATAACTTTTGCCATTGTAAAAGTTTTTCCAGATCCTGTAACTCCAAGTAATACTTGATTAAATTGATCTTTATTTGCACCGTTTACTAATTTTTTAATAGCTTCCGGTTGATCACCTGCAGGTTTAAAATCAGATTTAATTTTGAATTTTTTTCCACCTTCGAGTTTTCCACCAATTTTTGGATTTTTACTCTGAATATCTGTAATTAAATCTTGATAAGTATTTTCCATATATTAAACAGCGTATTAGAATTTATTTATATTTCAATGAGCATAATATCAGACAGTTTAAAACGAATTAAACCATCACCAACTATTGCAGTTACTCAAAAAGCAAGAGAACTTAGAGCTGCAGGAAAAGATGTAATTGGACTTGGAGCTGGAGAACCAGATTTCGATACACCAGATAATATTAAAAATGCTGCAATTAAAGCTATCAAAAGTGGAGACACAAAATATACAGCAGTAGATGGAAAACCTGCTTTAAAAAAAGCAATCGTAGATAAGTTTAAAAGAGAAAATAAAATTAATTACACCACAGATCAAATCACTGTTGGAACTGGTGGAAAACAAGTTCTTTATAATGCTTTCATGGCAACTTTGAATAAAGGTGATGAAGTAATTATTCCTGCACCTTTTTGGGTTTCTTATCCTGATATGGTTTTATTAGCGGGCGGTAAACCAAAGATAGTAAAGTGTACAGAAGAAGAAGGATTTAAACTAACTCCAAGTAAATTAAAAAAAGCTATTACTAAAAAAACAAAATGGGTGATTTTAAATTCACCTTCAAATCCAACTGGAGCAGGCTACTCAAAAAAAGAAATTGAAGATTTAGCTAAAGTTTTAATTAAAAATAAAAAAGTTCATATTTTAAGTGACGATATCTATGAACATATAGCATATGATAATTTTAATTTTTATACGATTGCTCAAAATTCAAAGTTAAAAGATAGAACTTTGACAATGAATGGGGTTAGTAAATCGTATGCAATGACAGGTTGGAGAATAGGGTATGCCGCTGGGCCAAAAGATATAATTAAAGCAATTGGTAAAATTCAATCTCAATCTACATCAAACCCATCATCAATCAGTCAAGCTGCTGCAGTTGAAGCTTTAAATGGCAACCAAGGTTTTATAAAAAAAAGATCTAAAGCATTCAAAGAAAGAAGAGATTTTGTTGTTAAAAGTTTAAATAGCATCAATGGTATAAATTGTTTAACCCCTAACGGAGCTTTTTATGTATTTCCAAGTTGTAAGGGATTGCTGAATAAAAAAACTAAATTGAAAACAGATACAGAATTTGTTCAAAAACTACTTGAACAATCGAATGTTGCAGTAGTACAAGGCTCTGCATTTGGTTTAGATGGATACTTTAGAATTTCTTATGCTACTTCAATGCAAAATTTGAAGAAAGCAATGGATAGAATAAAATCCTTTTGTGAAAGCCTTTCTTAATAAGTGAAAACAGCATTACTATTTGGTGCAACGGGATTAGTTGGTGGACATGTTTTAAATCAACTTATTCAGAATAATAGTTACTCTAAAATTAAAATATTTACGCGTTCTTCAATTCAAATAAACAACTCAAAAATTGAAGTAATTCAAACTGATTTTAATAATTTAGAAAAACACAAAGAAGAAATTGAGGGAGATGAATGTTTTTTCTGTATTGGGACAACAAAAAAAAATTCTCCTGATAAAAATGAATATCAAAGAATTGAATTAGATATCCCAAAACAAGTGGCCCAAATTACAAAATCTAACAATGTTAAATCTTATTTTTTTGTATCTTCAGGATATGCAAATTCCAAAAGTTCAGGAGATTATTTAAAATATAAGGGCCTTGTAGAGGAAGAGATCTTAGGTTTAGGTTTTTCTAAAATAGGAATTATGAGACCCTCATTTATATTAGGTAACAGAAAAGAATTTAGATTGGGTGAGAAAATAGGAATAATAATTTTTAAGCTTCTTAACCCTTTATTTGTTGGACCATTAAAGAAAATGAGATCAATTCATTCAGAAACAATTGCAAAAGCTATGATTAAACTTGCGAATAATAATATTGATCAAAAAATCTTTGAGTCAGATCAAATTTCAGATTTAGTAAAATAAACTTTATACTAAACCTAATCTAACTACTGATTTTCCTGCATCAACCAAAGCACCACTTGCTGGTTTAAACTCAAAACCAATTAATTCTTCAGCATATTTTGTCTCTGGTTTCATCTCTAGTTCAAGATCAGGTATCATAGTTTTTGCGCTCGAGTCCAACATGCTAATAAACTTAACCATAAAATTTGGTAAAGTTTTTTTAGGTAGTTTTTTTGCATACTCTGGTAATGCTTCAGCTAAAATTTTTGATGTTTCAAGTAGTGTTTTAACTTCTTTACCAATAATTAATCTTCTGCCGCCAACTTTTGAGTTTCCCAAGCAAGCCACATGAGATTTTGCAACATCTTTAATATCGGATATTAATATTCCCCATTTAGGAGTTGCTGGAAACTTACCTTTTAAAAATTGTTTTATATATTCAATCGAGGTTCCACCTTTAGTATCCAAAGCATCTCCAAATACACCACCAGGATTTATACAAGTTAGTTTATTTTTAATTCCATTACTTTCCATTAATTCCCAGGCTGCTTTTTCAGCAACTGTTTTTGATAGAAAATAATCATTAACTCCTTCAACCCAATTTTCATCAGTCCAATCATTTTCACTAAATGAATAAGGATTTGATCTATTGGGCTTTCTAAACATTGCTGCTATCGAAGATGTAACCACAAATTGCTCTGCATTTGCTTTTATGCCAGCGTTTAAAACTCTTAAAGTTCCATCTTTTGCAACTGGGATTAAATTTTCTCTATTTTTTGAAACCTTCATAGGAAAAGGGGAAGCCATATGAATTATATATTTACATCCCTCTGCAGCTTCTTCCCAACCTTCGTAACTTAAAAGATCAAGTTTAATAAAAGATAACTTATCTATCGAAGCATATTTGCTAATTGTTTCTTTTGTCTGAGAAATTACATCATCACTTCTAACAGTACCCAAAACTTCGTAACCTGAATTTAATAATTCTATTGCAGTATGTTTTGCTATCCATCCACTTATTCCAGTTAATAGCACTTTATCAGTCATAACATTTCTCCATTTAACTTGTTATTAATTGTAATCTCAAACTAATGAGATAAGAATTTTTCTGCTTCTAATGCAGCCATACACCCCATACCAGCTGCTGTAACTGCTTGTCGAAAAGTTTTATCTTTAACATCACCTGCAGCATAAACTCCAGGAATATTTGTTTCTGTAGAATCTGGTTTTGTAATTAAGTAACCTTCTTTATCCATTTCTAATTGATCTTTAAATAGCTGTGTTGCTGGATCGTGACCAATAGCGATAAATAACCCATCTAATTTTATTTCTTCTGTTTTTTCTGTTTTTAAGTTTTTAATTTTTATACCCTTAACATTTTTGGGTTCACTATCACCCAAAACATCTTCAACAACAGAATCCCAAACAATTTCAATTTTTTTATTTTCCATCAATTTCTTTTGAAGCATCTTTTCTGCTCTTAAACTATCTCGTCTATGAATTAATTTTACTTTTGATGCAAATTTTGTAAGAAACATAGCTTCTTCTACCGCAGCATTACCACCACCAACTACCGCAACTTCTTTGTCTTTAAAAAAGAAACCATCACATGTAGCACATGCTGAAACTCCAAATCCTCTAAATTCTTGTTCAGATTTAATGTTTAACCATCTTGCTTGAGCGCCAGTTGAAATAATTATGCTATCTGCAGTATATTTTTGACCACTGTCTCCGACAGCTTCAAATGGTGTAGATTTTAAATTTACTGAGCCGATATGATCTTCAATCATTTCTGTTCCAACAGCTTTTGCTTGATCTCTCATTTGATCCATTAACCAAGGTCCTTGAATTACTTCTGCAAATCCTGGAAAATTTTCTACATCAGTTGTCGTTGTTAATTGTCCACCTGGCTGAGCGCCGTGAACAAGAATAGGATTTAACATTGCTCGTGCAGCATAAACAGCTGCTGTATATCCGGCAGGACCAGATCCAATTATTAACACTTTTGTGTGTTTAGT
The DNA here is from genome assembly GCF_052047595.1 of Candidatus Pelagibacter sp. HIMB1715. Taxonomy (NCBI): domain Bacteria; kingdom Pseudomonadati; phylum Pseudomonadota; class Alphaproteobacteria; order Candidatus Pelagibacterales; family Candidatus Pelagibacteraceae; genus Candidatus Pelagibacter; species Candidatus Pelagibacter sp. HIMB1715. The sequence goes on from NZ_JBNAJY010000020.1 coordinate 31,245, forward strand.
TGGATTTTGACTCATATGAAAGCTATATAGTGATAAATGTCTAAATTAAAAGGTTTATTATTAACTCAAGGTATGCATGGAATGATTAGTCAAGTCGAGGGACTTGCAAAAGCGCTTGATATAGATTTTACACACCACAAGGTTGAACTAAACAATATTTGGAAACTTGTTTCACCTAAATTTACTCCAATTTCTCAAAATGTTTATAAAAAGATTGAAGATTATGATTTTGATTTAATAATCTCATGTGGAAGAAAGAGTGTAATTCCATCTATTCACTTAAAAAGTATTTCTAAAAAAAAAATATTTAATATTCATATCCAAGATCCAAAAATAGATTTTAATCATTTCGATTTTATTGTTGCTCCAGAACATGATGGAATTAAAGGTGAAAATGTTATTAGCACAAAGGGAGCTATTCATTATCTTTCAGAGAAAGAAATTAAAGAAAATAAAGATTATTTAAAATCTTTTATCAAACAAGACGAAAGAAAAATTTGGTGCTTAATTATGGGAGGACCAACAAAATATTATGATTATTCAACTAAAAATATGAAACACATTTTCTCAATGTTTTATAAATTAATGAAGAAACATGATTTCCAATTAGTAGTAATTCCATCAATGAGAACCCCAATAAATACTATTCATTATGCAAAAGAGTTTTTTGGAGAAAACCACACAGTGATTATGGATGTAGATAAAAAGGCATATCTATCTGCTTTAGCTTTATCTGAAAATATAGTTGTTACATGTGACTCTAGCTCCATGATCTCTGAAGCTGCTTTGACAGGTAAACCAATCTATGTTGCTAATATTTTACCAAAAAAGAATGACAAAAGATTCCAAAGATTTAGAAATTTATTTAGAGAACTAAATATCACTAGAAACTTAGGTGAGGAAATTGAAAATTGGAACTATGAAAAACTAGATGAAACGAATAGAGTAGCAAAAATAATAAAAGAAAAAATTCAATCTTAATGTCATTCTTAAATTCTATAAAAAATAATTCAAAAAAATATGAAACACCATTTGATCATTGGGAATATAGCAATGCTTTATCCGACGGTGCTATTGAAGAGATTGTTAAAGCAGATATTCCAGATTTAAGTCAGCATAATTTAAATTATGATGGAACTAGAGCAATAGATGGTGGCGCTGCAGAGTTTAGGGAGGGTATTTCCTCTGGTGGTAAAGCAATTAAATTTAGATGTTTTGTCACTAAAGAAAATAGTTCACAGTTTCCAAATCTTGTAAAATTTATAAATGAGCTACAGTCAAAAGAAACATATGAAATAATATCTAAAATGATCAATAAAGATTTATCAAACTCATATGTAAGAGTAGAAGTGATTTGTGATAGAGAGGGATTTTGGCTGAAACCTCACTGTGATATTAAAGAAAAATTAATGTCTGGATTAATTTTTGTTAATAAAACAAACGAATCTGAAGATTTAGGGACTGATTTTTATGATGAAAAATTAGAGAAGGTTAAAACATTGCCTTACAGAAATAACTACGGTTATCTTTTTACTAGCGGACCAAATACTTGGCATGGGATGGAAAAAAAGAGCATTCTTAAAGAAAGACGATGTTTACAAGTCAATTACGTTACTTTCCAGACCGACTGGAAAGTAAATTAATGAAACATGAAATAAGTATTATTATTCCTGTACTGAATGAAGAAAAAAATATAATTCCACTTACAAAAAAAATTATTAAGAATGTAAAAAAATTAAAATATGAAATTATTTTTGTAGATGATAATTCTATAGATCAGTCAAAGGAAATTTTTGCCAAATTAAACTCAAAGTATAAATTTTTTAATCCAATAATTAGGAGAAAAAAAAGAGATCTTACTCAATCATGTTTTGATGGAATTCATAAAGCAAATTATCAAAATATATTAATCATGGATGGTGATCTTCAGCATCACCCCAAATATATTAATCCTATGTTTAGTTTATTTGAAAATAATCAATTAGATATAGTAATAGGATCTAGGGAACTTTTATCAGGAAAAAATAAAGGATTATCAGAGGTTAGAAGATTGGTTTCTATTATTTTAATTTTTTTCTTTAGGATTTTTAGAATTGAAACAAATGACCCTATGAGTGGTTTTTTTCTGTTTAAAAAAACACTTTATTTTGAAAACAAAAAATTTATGTTTGGCAAAGGTTTTAAAATTCTAGCTGATTTTTTGATTAGTTCAAGAAAAGTTTTAAAGACAAAAGATTTAAAAATTATCTTTAACAGGCGATATAATAGTAAAAGTAAAATGAGTTACAAAGTTCTGTTAGTTTTACTTCAATTTTATTTTAGAAGTCTTATAAATAAAAATTTTAGATAAAATATTATTGTTAAAGTTAAAATTTATTTAGAGAAATCAATCCAGATTTAGGATCAATAATTTTCTCATTTAAAGTTGCAACTTTACCAACCGCAAAACCAGCATCTTCAATAACTTTTTTAAAGTCATCCTCTGAAAAATTAGGAGTATTTTCAAAGTTTATAAACGCAACTCCTTCAGGCCATGATACTTCAACATTACCTTCACCTGTTGCAGCTTTAAGTTCTTTTTCTACTTTTGCCTGGCATGCCATGCACACCATGCCGTCAACAACACCTATCATTGCAACTTCAGCTTTAGCTAAATTTTGTATAAACGTAGTTAGAACTAAAATAGTAAAAAGTATTTTTTTCATGATTGTTAACTTACAATAATCACAAAAATTTAACTTTAAAAGACCCCCATTTTGGGGCTTATGATTATTTTAATTTTTAATTATTACTTATACTTTCATCACTTTGTTAACAAAATACTAAGGAGAGAAATGAAAAAATTAAATACAAAAAAAGGTTTCTCATTAATTGAATTACTTGTTGTAATCGCAATTATTGGGGTACTTTCTGCGGTAGGTATCACAGCTTATACTGGATACACTGATAGTGCTAAAGAACAAGCTGCAAGAACTCAGTTTTCTCAAACTGTAAGTATGATTAATGCTGAAATGGCAAAATGTTCTTTGGGATCAGGTAATTTTGCTTGGCCAGAGGGCGCTACTAAAGATACTTGCTCTGCTGGTGTTGATACATCAACTGATACAAATATAGCATCATACTTAACTGCTACTAATGGCTTAGGATATAAAAACCCTTATGCTCAAGATGAGGCAGCAGGAACATATGCTAAAGCAGTAGACGACGCTACAACTGATCCAGATTCAGATGGTAGAATTACAATTTTTTGTGCTGATGACGGAGATTGCACTGTTAAACAAGATGTTGGTGATACAATCCTAGCTCAGACTATTAGTTCAGCAACTTAATATAATTTCTAATATTTAGGCGTATATATAATTTATACGCCTAAATAATATTTTTTTTTAACACAAGATGATTAATCCACTTATTTGACTTCAAATATTTGGTTTCATCCATTAATTGATCTATAAAGTAGATACCCAAGCCTCCTGGTTTTATATTGTCCAGACTTCTAGGTTTAATATTTTTTTTATTAACCTTAATCCCATTATCATATAAGTGAATTTGAAATTTTTTATTTTTTAACTCTAGTTCAATTTTGATAATGTTGTTTTTGTTTTCTCCTTTATAAGCATGTTTAATTATATTTGTGACAGCTTCATCAACTGCAAGCTGGATATTTTTAATTATTTTTAAATCTACTTCGTAAATTTTCAGAAAATCTTTAATTGTAGCTCTTATTTTTTTAAGATTGCTTAATGTTGCGGGGTAAGATTTTTTCATATGTTAAAAGTACTTAATTTTTATAATTATAAAAGGTTTTAGTCTAAATGGTTACCCAAAATGGGGCTATTGCTTAAATTATTTTTAGATTTAGACGTATGATCAAATTCAAACAATCATGAAAAAAGTTCCAAGAAACAACACTTACTTATTAATTTTAATTTTTTTCTTTAATGTAGTTAGTGCTAATTCACAAATTTCTTTTGAACAAATTTTAAAAAATCCAAACGATTTAAAATTAAATTTAAAATACGCAAAAGAACAGGAAGATTTAGGGAATTTTAAGTCTGTAATTTCAACACTTGAAAGATTAACAAGTTTATATCCAGAAAATATTGATCTTAAAATGTATTACTTGTCCATTTCTTTGAGGATAGACTCTGTTGAGAGAACTATACAAATAATTGATGAAATAAAGAACAGTGAACAATTAACAGCAGAAATTAATGCTGAGATAGATATTATTTTACAAAATCTAAATAACACAGCTAATGCAAATGAAAATAAGTGGAATGGATATATTGATATTTCTTTAAGTCATACTTATCACACCAATATCAATAATTTATCAGATTCAGGCACATTCTATGTAAGCGATTCTATTAGTAATTACGCAACTAATGAAATTGAAAACGATACATTAGAAATACCAAGTATTAGAATTGGTGGTTTTAAAAAACTAAGTGATAATTCAAATATTAATCTTAATATTGGATTATCAGATACAAATCAAAATAAAGACAAATCTGAAGAGAAAGATTTAAATTCAGTATTTTTAAATCATAATTATTTTAAAGATAAAAACTTATTAAGCACAACTTTTAGTTTTAATAAATCTAACTATAGAAACCAAGCAGATATCAATACTATCAATTTTGGATTACGGGATAAGTATTCAATAAATAAAAATCATTTTTTAATTGGTGGGATAAATTATACAAAAAATACTTATAATCAGAACAATACTTTTTCTACAACTAGAGAAAAAAATAATTATTTTGTATCAGGTAACATTGGTTACGAATTTATTTTCTCCAATAATAAATTTTTATTTGATTATAAAGATGGAGAATCTAAGGCAATCGCTGATCAATATGGATATAAACAGGAAAAATATTTAATTAGTTATTCTAGATACTTTGATTTTGGAACATTCAATTTTAGTAAATCTTTTACAGAAAATGAATATGAAATAGCAGATACATTTGTACTTTCCAGCACTGTCCGAGATGATGAATTAGATACGACCTCAATTAGTTTAAATGGAGAATTGGTTAATTTATACTTCTTAAACAAATTTAAATTTTTTGAAGATATTTATTATAATCTTTCTTTTTCAAAAATTGATAGTACATCTAACATCTTAAATTATAATTATGAAAAAGAAATTCATAATATAGGTTTAACAAAAAGGATAAACTTTTGAAAAAAATATTTTTAATAATTCTGATCTTACTTTTGCCTAGCAAGCTTTTTGCACAAAAACAGGTAATCGGTACAGTTACTTTAGCAATTGGTGAGGTTAAAACTAACGACAATAGAACCTTAAGTGCTGGGGATCCAATTTATTTTAACGATACTATTATTGCAGGGGATAATTCAAAATCTCAAATTATATTGTTAGATGAAACTGTTATGATGATAGGAGCAGGAACTGAACTTATAATTGATGAATTTGTATTTAATCCCGGTGACTTTGAAGGCAAAATAACAACTACAATAAAGCAAGGTAGTATCAAAGTTTTATCAGGTAAAATTAGTGAAACTAACCCTGAAGACTTAGTAGTAAAAACACCTGCTGGAACTATTGGAACTAGAGGAACTGAATTTCAGGCTTTAGTAAATGAGGAGGATGGTGATAGCAAAATACTTCTAATCGGGCCTGGACCAAATAACACATTAGGTTTAAGACCAGGAGAAGTTGAGGTTTTTAACCAATTTGGCAGTGTTATTTTAGATCAACCTTTTTTATTTACGCAATTTAGTCAAGATCAAGCTCCTCAAGAACCTATTGTGATTTCAGAACAAGATTTTAATGATTTTGTAAGAATACTTGAGGCTAGAAATGAGATTTCTGAAGATGAACAAATTCAAGAAGCTGTAAAAGAAGGACTGCTTATATCTGGAAAAGAAAGTGGAAGTGAATTAGTTGCTGAAGTAATTGATATCGTTTTAAAGAAGGAAGATGGTGGCGCAACTGCAGAAACCTTATCTGCAGCGTTAGGAGTAAGTGTTGAGGAATTATTTGGTGATGAATATAAAGAAGAATTCGAGAGCGAAAGTGAGGCAAATAAAGTTGTAATTGCAAACGGTGAATTCGGTGATGCCGTTGCTATGATCACTAGATATGGAGGAACTGACCAGGGCTATTCAACTTATGCTGATCTTGCGGGTATATCATCAGGAACTTATACTTATCAAGCAACAGGAATTAATGGAGCAGCTGCTACTGGCTCAGGAAGTGGAACTATCGACTCAACTGTGGTAATTGACTTTGCTGCTAAAACAATCACACAAACAGTTTCTGGAACAGTTGCTTTAGGATCAGATTCAAGCAGAACTTTTTCAGATATTTCAAAAGAGCATAGTTATACAAGTTCATCGTCAAATGTAGAAGCTGATCAAAATGTAATTATTGCAAGTAATGGAAATGCTTCTGCAGACAACACTAATTTTTCAGGAACTCCACAAGCGGCAGATTCTGATAATAAATCAGATTTTGTAGACAGCGGTACTAATTCATATTTTTTAAATAACGAATTCACCTCAAGTAATATTAAACTTGGATCTGGAATAAATAATGATCCAATTGCGTACGCTGGGCACATGAATTTAGTAGTTGAAAATATAGACAATACAAATTCAATGGTTAATCAATTAAGTTTCTCAAGAACTGGAATTACGCCTAAAAAAGATTAATTAGACCCCCCATTTTAGGGAGCACAATTAAAAACATCAAATATTTAAATTGTAATATTTGAAATGTTTAAAAAAATTAGCAGAAGAGATTTTTGTAAGTGTTGTGGATCGATAGCACTATCAACTTTTTTTATAAATTTTGCAAAAGCAAATTCTGATACAAATCAATTAATTTATGGGGAAATTATTATTAATGGTCAAAAAATTGATAAAAATTCAGAAATTAATTTTGATAACTTAAGTGAATTAGAGACGAAAAGTGAATTAGCATTGGTACAAAATTATCAAAACGGTTTTTTAATTAGACCAAATTCAAAAATAAAATTTTTCAAAAATAAAATTCAAGAACTTGTAAAAGGTAGTTTTCACGGAGTGTTTGGTAAACAATCATCAGAGTTACAAATTAAAACTCCGAGAGGTACCATTGGTATTAGAGGTACAGTTACTTATGTTGAATATGAAGAAAATTATGACAGAACTTATGTTTGTAATTGTTATGGGAATACAGTGATTTACAATTCAAAAATGGAAGAATTAAAAAACCTTCAAACTAAATACCATTCACCAGTGGTAATAGATAAAAATCAAACAATTAAAGACTCACCTTATAATGTTCCATTAAATCATTATGATGATAATATTAAATCTATCGAAAATAAATTAGGAAGAGAACCAAGATGGAAATTGCCGGAAGGTAAAATGATATTTTTTGCTCCCATTAATGAAAAAGTAAAAGTTTAGGTGAATAAAAAAATTCTTAGTTTAATACTAATCTGCTTTTTAATTATAATTTATAATTTTGAAACTAATTTAAAGAAAAGAATTGGTTTTTTGAATTATGATCTTTATCAAAATATTTTTGAAGAAGATTTTTCAACTAATAAAGTCGTAATTGTAGATATAGATGAAAAAAGTATAGAAAAAATTGGACAATTTCCATGGAGAAGAGATATTTATTCAACAATTTTAGAAAATCTAAATTCTGCAGAAGTCTCTGCTATTGCATTTGATATTTTTTTTAGTGAGGAGGATACACAAAATCCTGTAAAAATTTTTAAAGAATTCAATCTTAATAGTGAAAATATACTTAATAGCGATGAATTATTTTTAAGTTCTATAAAAAATAGCAATGTTATTTTGCCCATAGTTGGAGCCACAAAAGAGGTTAAAAAAAATAACTTTTCGCCTAAAGCTAATATTATTACAAAAGGCGAAGATCCCTTAAATTATTTATATAATTATCAAGGTTATATCTCTTCTTTAGATAAATTTAATAATGCAGCAAAAGGACTAGGATCAATCTCAATTATAGATAGCGAGGATGGAATACTAAGATATGTACCTTTAATTTTAAACATTGATAACGAAATAATTCCTTCCTTATCACTTGAAGCTGTTAGACTTTACAACAAAGAGAAAAGTTATCTTATTCAAACAGACCAAAGCGGAATTCAATTAATAAAAACAAGAAGTACAAATTTTTTAACTAATGAAAACGGATTAAACTTTGTTAAATTTAAAAAAATACCAACAAATACCTATGTTTCAGCATCAGATATTTATGAGAATAATTTTGATCAAACAAATTTAAAAAACAAAATTGTTTTAATAGGATCTTCTGCAGAGGGTGTTTTTGATTTAGTTAAAATACCAACAGGCAAAATTGTTCCAGGTGTACAAGTACATGCAAATATAATTGAAAATATTTTATCTAAAGATTTTTTGAAAATTAATTATGTAACTAAAATTGCTGAAAACATTATTTTATTGATCAGTTTGATAGTGATTTTGGTTATTGCGAATTATTTTAAACCGATTTATTCAAT
>NZ_JBNAJY010000021.1:0-29622 GCF_052047595.1 Candidatus Pelagibacter sp. HIMB1715
ATTAAAATTATTCTTATTTATTGGAAAGATTTAATTCTTAGAAAGTAAACTAGCTAAACTTTGAAGAGATTTATTTTTAGACGATGATTTAGATATCATCATACAAGCCTCTGATTTTAAAATCTCCCCATCTTTTAAAATTCTTAAATTATTAGCTTTTAAAGTTTCTCCTGATGAAGTGATATCAGTAATTATTTCTGATGAACCAGTGAAAGGATATGCTTCTGTAGCACCCAAACTATCTACTAATTTAAATTGAGTAACTCCCTTAGAAAATAAAAATTCTCTTGTTAAATTTGGATATTTTGTTGCAACTCTTAATCTTTTCTTTTTCTTATCTCTAAACTCAAATGCTATTTCCTCTAAATCAGCAATAGTTTGGACATCAATCCAAGGATCAGGAATTGCAACTACTAATGTGGCCTTCCCAAAATCATATTTTTTAATCACATTAATTTTCTTTTGAATATTTATTTCACTCTCCTTTAATAAATCAAAACCAGAAAATCCTAGATCTAATGAACCATCTCCAAGTCTTTCTATAATTTCTCTTGCATGAAGGTATAATATTTTAACATTTTTCTTTTGTTTAATTGAACCTAATAAATCTCTTTCTCCTCTTTCTGAAATTAGATTTAATTTATTTTTTTTAAATATGTTTAAGACATCCTTTCGGAGTCTGCCTTTACTAGGAATTCCAATATTTAAAATATTTTTCTTCATTAATAATTTAAATTTAATGCAGCTCCAACTGCTGGTATTTGTTTTTTTGACCCAAGATCAGAAATTAATCGATCATAACGACCGCCATTAATAATATTTTTTAATTTATTTTTTGATTTAACATCAATTTTAAAAACCATTCCTGTGTAATATTCCAATTGTCTTCCAAAAGAAGTTGAAAATACTACATTTAGTTTTGAAACTTTGTTTTTAGAGACAGGAAAATATCTTTGATCAACCACCAAATTAATTCTATTTTTTTTAAAAAATTTATTTAACTCAGATGCAGCCTCGTTGATTGGGCATTTGATTTTTAAGAAGTCTTTAATAATTTTTGAAACACCTTTACCTTTACTAGCTCTTCTTGGATCTTTAATTTTGTTATCAAATCGATTTAATATCTCATTAATAGTTCTTCCTGCTATTACATTTGATAAATCTTCTTCCAGCATTTTTAAATAACGCTTTTTATCTATTTCAACGATAGTTGGATCTACATCAGAGTTTGTCTCTAATCTTTTTAAAAGATCGTTAAAGTAATCTTCTCTCCAAAAATGTCTTGATAATCTTAACTTCCATCTTTTTGGAATATCTAGTTTTGAAATTAACAAATTAAATATTTCAACATTTCCAATTGTTAATTTGCCTGATGAATATTTAATATTTTGAAGAGATTTTAATGAGGTATTGATAATTTCTTTATCATCATTTTTTTCATCTTTAGAGCCTAAAATTTCAAATCCAATTTGATCTCGGATAATAGAATCACTTTTATTTTCAGATTTTCTATAAGCTTGACCACTATAAAAAATTTTTTCTTTTCCTTTTAAATTATTTTCTAAATATCTTAAGCAGGATGCAATTGTTAAATCTGGTCTAAGACACAGCTCACTTCCATTTTGATCAGTAAATGAAAAAATAAATTTTCTAAAGTTTTCACCTGACCTTTGAACAATATGATTTGCCTCAATAACTGACGGTAAATCAATATATTTATAACCCTTAGATTTTACTGATCTAAGAATGCTTTCAGATAAGTTTTTTGATTTCATCTATTAAATTTGATTTTGGAAATGTTTTGTTATTTTCACCTTTAACACCTTTAAGATTTTTTATCGTTACTGTTCCTTCATTAAATTCATTGTCACCACAAATAACTGCTACATTTAATTCACGCTTATTTGCTAAGGTTAATTGTTTGCCTAAATTTTTCTTTGTATCTAAAAATATTTCTGCATTAATGTTATTTTCCCTTAATTGATCTACAATTTCGTAATAATTTTTTAGATATTTTTCATCCATCACACAGACTAAAACGGGCTTTTGATCATCCACCTTAATCTGATCTAATTGTATAAGTGCAAATAACAATCTATCCACACCAAAACTAATCCCTGTACCTGGAATATCTACCCCTTTAAATCTTGAAATAAGCTTAGCATAAGATCCTCCCGAACAAATGCTGCCAATTTCAACTTCTTTTCCTTTATTATTTGTAACTTTAAAATTTAAGTTAGTTTCAACAATAAAATCAGAATAATAAGCTAGACCTCTAACAATAGTAAAATTGGTTTGTACTTGTTCTAAATTAGAACCAAATCCTAAAATTTCAAAAACTTCCTCAAGCTCTTTAATTCCTTCTTGAGACAGTGGATTTTTTAAATTTTCTTTTAATTGTTTTAAGTCTTTTATTTTTAAAAAATTTAATATTTGTGATGCTTGTTCGTCTGTTAGATCAGCACCTTTTGTAACTGCACCGCTTGCATCTTTTCTCTCTTTTTTAAGAAGATCTTCAACACCTTTTAAACCAAATCCAGGTTTATCTAATTTATCAATAGCTCTAATTACTTTTAATTGCTTATCTTCAGATATTTTTAAATCATCAATTAAACCTTGTACTATTTTTCTGTTACTAATATTGATTGTGAATTGATCTTTATTCAAACCACAATCTAAGAGTGTACTTGAGATTAAATTACAAAGTTCTGCATTAGCTTGAGCTGAATTAACATTTCCAACAATATCAAAGTCAGCCTGCATGAACTCTCTGTATCTTCCATTTCCTGCTTTTTCATTTCTAAAAACATTCTGAATTGCGTATCTTTTGTAAATTAATGGAAGCTCTTGGTTGTTTTGAGCAACAAATCTAGCTAAAGGACTAGATAGATCATATCTAAGAGTAATATTTTTATCACCATCTTTGAATGAGAATACATCAGACATAGGGTTATTCTCGTCCTCTGCTAAAAACGAACCAATATTTTCACTGATCTCAAAAGAAGGGGTTTCCAATGGTTCAGCTCCAAATTTTAAAAAATTTTTTTCAATCACTTTTAAAAGTTGTTTTTTTAAAACTAACTTTTTATTCCAACGATCTTCAAATCCAGATGGTAAGGAAGGATTGAGTTTTTTATCTTTTTCCATTTTAGTGGTACTTTGGGTAGGTTACGCTCCTACGACTTCGGATCCACAAACCGACGTGATACTATTTCACCACCAAAGCTTATCCTTTAGTTATTATCTTATTTTATGTGGAATGAAAATTATAATATAAATAAATAGCCTAATGGCTATGGAAACAGTTTCTGTCAGTACTTCTATAAGTAATTCTGTATGTAATATTTATATTCATGAGCAGCCTTTTAGACAAAAATTATTAATATTCAAGGCTTAAATAAAAAAAGGACGTTAATCTACCAAATGTAGAATAACGTCCTTTAGAAATTTTACGAAAATTAGTCTATTTTTTTTAAATTTACTGCAGAAGGACCTTTAGGACCGTCTTCTAAAGTGAATTCAAGTTTATCACCTTCATTAAGAAATCTCATTCCAGCAGCTTTAACAGCTGAAGCATGTACAAAGGCATCTTTCTCTTTGTCGTCTCTCTCTATAAAGCCATATCCCTTTTTACCATTATACCATTTTATTTTACCTTGTAGTGTACTCATCTTATTTCTTCGTCCTTTTGTTATTTATTATATTAATTAAGTTAATTTCTTTTACAGGTATTTCAAGATCAAACTTTGTGGTGGTGGCTGAGGAAGGATTCGCACCTCCGACACAAGCCTTTTCAGGGCTCTGCTCTACTCCTGAGCTACTCAGCCTTATTTATCCTCTAAAGGTAATTCTTCCTTTAGTAAGATCGTAAGGTGTCATCTCCACAGTTACATTGTCACCTTGAAGAACTCTAATTCTGTTTTTTCTTAACTTACCTGCTGTGTGTGCTGTAACCGTATGACCATTCTCTAGCTTAACTCTAAACATTGCATTCGGAAGTAGGTCTATCACAGTCCCCTTGAATTCAAGTAAGTCTTGTTTTGACAAATTTATTTTCTCCTTATTCTTTTTAATACTGATTGGGCATGCCCAATCAAGCCTTCGTAATTTGCAAGTGTTATAACTGATGGTCCAAGACTTTCAATACCCTTTTTTGATAAGTTTATGTATGAAATTCTTTTGTAGAATTCGTTTACACTTATACCACTTGAATATTTTGCTGATCCATTAGTTGGTAAGACATGGTTTGAACCTACATTATAATCCGTCATAGCCATAACAGCATATTTTCCTAAACAAATTGATCCTGAATTTTTTATTTTTGAAACAATAGATTTATAGTTTTTAACATTTAGCTCTAAATGCTCTGGAGCTATTTTGTTAACAATATCTATAATTTTTTTATCTGAATTTACATGCATTAAAACTCCATTATTTTGCAAACTTCTCTTTGCAATAGACTCTCTTGGAATATCTTTTAATTGTTTAATTATTTCAGTTTTAACTTTATTTAATAAGTTTTTATCTTTTGAAATTAATATGCACTGTGCAAGATCATCATGTTCTGCCTGTCCTATTAAATCACTTGCAATCCATTCTGGATTAGAATGCTTATCACAAACTATTGTAACTTCAGAAGGACCAGCAGTCATACCTTCAATTCCAACATCTCCAAAAACTTCTTTTTTTGCAGCCGCAACGTAAGCATTTCCAGGCCCTACAATTTTATCAACCTTTTTAATTTTTTTTGTTCCATAAGAAACTGCAGCAATAGCAGATGGTCCACCAATTGAATAAATTTCCTTAATTTTACATTTTTTAGCAGCATACAATACCGCAGGATTTTGTTTTCCTTTATAGCCTGGGTTAATCATAACTATTCTTTTTACACCAGCAACAATAGCTGGAATTGCATTCATCAATACACTAGATGGATAGGATGCGGTTGAACCAGGTACATAAATTGCAACCGACTCTAAAGGTAAATATTTATACTCAAGTTTATTTTTAAATTTATCAGTGTAAGAAATATTTTTGAATTTTTGTAATGAATGAAATTTATAAATCCTGTTGTAAGCAGTATCGATAGATTTTTTTACTATAGAATTTAATGATTTAATTGATTTTTGAATTTGATTTGAGCTAGGTTCAATTATTGAATTTTTATTAAATTTTTTCTCATATTTTAATAAAGCTTTATCGCCATTTTTTTTAACATCTTTAATAATGTTAGTGACTGAAACAAAACTTGATTGAACTTTTCTCTTTCTTTGCAATAACAAATCATCCAATAATTTGTCAAAATTTTTCTTACTGTTATCTAAAACTTTCATCTCTACTTTATTTTATTTCGCTTTGATCCTCTAATATGGCTTCAATCGTTTCAGCGGTCAAAGCGATATGAGCATTGTTACTAAAAAAGAGATTTATTTCATAAACATCGTTATTTTTCAAATAATCTATTCCTACTAATTCTAAAACCAATTCTTGATTTGATTGATCAATATTTTTTGACTTTACCTTATCAACAAAATCAAATCTGCAGATACTATTGACTTTTTTGTCCTCATTTTCATTTTCTACTTTAATACGTTCAATTGATAACAAAAATACTTTATTAGATTCTAGATACTTAATATCTGAAACTTTTACTTTAGCTCCTGAACTACAAGCTGAAATCATTTGCAATCCCTCTTTGTCTGTAGCAATAATTTTGGCTAAATATTTATTCATTTTTTTAATCTTTTTATTTTAACACCAATATTTTTTAATTTATTTTCAATTTTTTCATAACCACGATCTAAATGATAAATCCTGTTAATTACAGATTTCCCTTGTGCAACCGAAGCTGCTAAGACAAGCGCCACTGATGCTCTTAGATCACTAGACATTACTTCTGCACCAATAAATTTCGTATTACCCTCAATATAAGCTTTATTATTTTTGGTTGTAATATTTGCGCCCAATCTCTGTAATTCGGCAACATGCATAAATCTGTTTTCGAAAATATTCTCTGTGATTGAGCTTTTTCCTTTTGCTTTACACATTAAGACCATTAATTGCGCCTGTAGATCTGTTGGAATTCCAGGAAACTCTTTTGTTTTGATATTTTTAATAGACTTAATTTTTTCTGGTCCATTAATATGAATTTTATTTTTGCTTACTTTTATTTTGGCTCCTGTTTTTTTTAATAAATCAAGTTCTGTATTTATTATTTTTGGATCTAAATTATTTATTTCTAAATTCCCTTTAGTTAGAGTTGCAGCTACACAAAAAGTACCAGCTTCAATTCTATCAGCCATCACTGAATAATTTGTTGAATTTAAAGAACTTACTCCGTTAATAGTACAAGTTCTCCCTTTCCAATTAATTTTTGCACCAGCTGAATTAAGAAAATTAGTAAGGTCTTTTATCTCTGGCTCAACAGCACAATTTCTTAATACTGTTTTTCCTCTTGCCAAGCATGCAGCAATTATAGAATTTTCAGTTGCACCAACAGTAATTTTTGGAAATCTAATTAACCCTCCTTTAAGTTTGCCAAAAGATTTTGCTAATATGTAACCATCCTTAATTTCATAATTCATGCCAAGTTTTTCTAAAGCTGACAAATGATAATTAACTGGTCTTGCTCCAATTAAGCAACCACCTGGCAATGATGTTTTTGACTTATGATATTTTGCAACTAAGGGTCCTAATACTAAAATTGAACCTCTCATTGTTTTAACTAATGAATAACTAGCAAAAGTTTTCATATTTTTATTGTTTGAAATTTTTGCAGTTTTTTTATCTTTAGAAAGTTCGATTTTTGATCCAAGAGATTTAAGTAAATTAAGCATAGTGCTTATATCTTTTACTCTTGGAAGATTATGAATAGTTACCGGTAAATCAAAAAGTAGTGTAGCTGCTAATATTGGCAATGATGCATTTTTCGAACCTGATATTGAAACTTTGCCTTTGATTTTGCTAGGACCATCAATCAGAAATTTGTCCATAACTTACTTTTTAATTTTAGCAACCTGAATAGTAGTTTGTCCCTGATATTTACCGTTCTTAGATTTATAAGTTGTCTCTGGTTGAGTCTCTGATTTAAAGAATAAAAATTGGGCTATACCTTCATTAGAATAAATTTTTGCTGGATTAGGTGTAGTGTTGCTTAGCTCTATAACTATATTTCCCTCAAATTCATTTTCAATAGGAGTTACATTACAAATTATACCTGTTCTTGCATAAGTGCTTTTACCAACACATATACAAAGTACGTCTTTTGGAATTCTGAAATATTCTACTGTTTTAGCTAAAACAAATGAGTTTGGAGGAATAATGCAATGTGGTCCCTTTTTCTCTATAAAATTATCATCTGAAAAATTTTTTGGATCAACTAAGGAATTATTTACATTAGTGAATATTCTATATTCATCAGAGATCCTAACATCATAACCCATGCTACTTAATCCATATGATATTTTTCCCTCTGCAACTTGATGATCTAAAAATGGTTCAATCATGTTGTGCTCTTTGCACATCTTCTTAATCCACGAGTCAGGCTGAATAGACATTACTTAGATTTTTTTTTATTTTTTTTTTGGAATAGTTTTCTTTTTTTTAAGTTTTTTCTTAAAGCTAAGCTCAAACGCTCATTTTTATCTTTTGAACTCATTCTTTGTTGGGATTAGTCAAAAAATCTAATGATATTGGTTTATTAGGATCTAATGGTTTTGATGTGGGCTCTTCTTTTTTTGGGCCTTCTTTAGCTAAACGTTTGGCTTTTTTTTCAGCAAGCTTTCTTTCTCTTTTAGCTTGCTTCTCCATAAGCTTGTTACTTTTTGTAGATTTATAATCGTAGTGAATTCCCATAACATTTTTTTTAGTAGATATAGATCATTATAATCAAAAAATTAAGGCAATAATTTGAAAAAAATGCTTTATTATCAATAAATTACTAAATGTATTTTAGCTCCTGTAGTTAAATGGCATAACAAGTCATTGGTAATGACTAGTTCCCTGGTCAGTACAGGGTGGGAGCACCATTAATTTCTATAAAATTTTTTTCTAAAAATGATTGAAATCACAATTAGTACAAAAAATGCTAAAAAAGGAACATAGATATCTGGAGAAAAAATAATATCCATTATTCCAGGAACTTCTGAATTTTGATCGATTACTTTTTCAATCCCACTTCCAATTGAAACTGCCAAAAAAATCTGAGGTGTTATTCCTAAAAAAGTTGCTAATAGAAAATTTTTTACTCTTACATTAAATAATGTTGGCAGTAGACAGCTTATTTGCCAAGGAACTCCTCCAATAAATCTGTAAACAAGCAAATAAAAAAATTCAGATTTTTTAAATTTCATTTCAAGATTTTGAAATTTATTAAGAAATTTTTCTCTAATTAAATCTCTTAAAAAATAATTTCCAAATATATACAAAAAAGTTGCACCTATACTTAAACCAGTTACCACAACTAGTGTTCCTATCCATTTCCCAAAGATAAAACCACCCATGAGTGCTACAGGAGATCCAAAGCCTAGAAAAGGAAACACCCAAAGCACAGTTAGAAACATAAAAGAAATTAAAACTAAAAATAAATTAGAATTCTTCAACTCAATTAAATAAGATCTGTTATTTCTCAAAAAATCATAAGATGTAATCTCCTGAAGACTGAATTTTGAAAAAAAAAAATATAAAAATAAACTAACAATTAATAAGTAAGATAAACCTATAAATAGTTTAATTTTTTTTGTTTTTTCCATAAATATTGTTACTTTATTCCTAAATCTTCTATTTGCTATTTTTATTATTGCTAATATAAAGGGGCAAAATTTATAAAATTTAATCAATTTATTTATGAAAAGAACATACCAACCTTCAAATAAGAAAAGAGCTCGAAAACACGGCTTTAGATCGAAAATGAAAACTAAAGGTGGAAAAAAACTTTTAGCTAGAAGAAGAGCCAGAGGAAGAAAATCTTTAACTGTATCAGTGTAAATTAATGAAAAGCAAAATTGTTGCTCTTTCAAAAAACGAAGAATTTAAAAATTTACTTAAACAAAAAAAGTTCTCGAATAAGTATGTAACTATTTTCTTTGGTAAATTAATGAATAAAAATAATAATAAACTCAATATTAGCTTTGTAACAAAAAAAAAATTAGGGAATGCAGTTAAGAGGAATAAGATTAAAAGAAGATTAAGGAATATTTTAAACGAAGCAGTTAAAAAAATATCAATAAATTTTAACTATTCATTCCTTGTTATCGCTAAGTCATCTATGCTAAATAATGAATACAAATTAATAAAAGAAACTCTATTTCAGGATTTTGAAAAAATAAAATAATGAATATATTTACAAGTATATTAATTAAAATTATCAAAGGTTATAAATATTTGATTAGTCCTTTATTTGGACATTCTTGTAGATATTTACCTACTTGCTCAGAATACAGTATTGATGCACTTAAAGAATTTGGTCTGTTAAAAGGATCATTTTTAAGTATTAAAAGAATCTTATCTTGTCACCCAATCAAATTTTTAGGTGGCGGTGAAGGTTTTGATCCTGTTAAAAAAAATACAAAATTAAAATAATATGGATACTAAAAATATAGTAGCGGCAATTTCATTATCAGCAGCAGTTATAGTTTTGTATTCACTATTTTTTGCTCCTCCACCAATTACGAAAGAAAATATGGCTGAAGGAAATAAAGTTGAACAAAACAGCGATACACCTTCACTAGATCAAAAAGAAAATGTTGCTGAAATTTCTAGAGAGGAAGCTTTAAATCAAAGTGAAAGAATTAATTTTGAGAATGAAAGTATTGTTGGTTCTATTTCACTTAAAGGTGGTATAATTGATGATCTAACTTTTAAGCAATATAATGTCAGTCTAGACTCACAGGAAAAAGTTACACTTCTTTCACCAAGAAATTCAAAAGATGGTTATTTAATTGAAAGTGGTTTTATTACATCTGATAAAAATGTTGAAATTCCAAATTCAAATTCTATTTGGAAAGTTTTAGGAAATAATAAATTAACAGATCAATCTCCTATAAAAATATCTTGGACAAATGATCAAGGTATTACATTTGAAAAAGAGATTGCCTTAGATAACAAATATTTATTTTCAATTAAACAAAGTGTAATCAATCCTACAGATAAAAAGTATGATTTTTATACTTACGGTCAAATCATTAGAAATGAAATGCCTGATATATCTAACTTCTATATCCTTCATGAAGGATTAGTGGCAACACTTGATGATGAACTTATTGAAGAAGATTACGATGATATACAAGAAAAGAAATTTTCAAGAACAGCTCAAAAAGGATGGCTAGGGATTGGAGATAAGTACTGGGTAACTTCACTAATTCCACCTAGAGAAAAAGAATTTAAAACAACATTTGATTATAAAGATAAGTTCAGAGCAAACTTTGTTTCAACTGAGCCATTGGAACTTAATGAAAATTCGTTGATTGAAGAAACCTTACAAATCATTGTTGCTGCAAAAAGAGTTGATGTAATTGATGGATATGCTGAATCTTTAAACATTGATAAATTTGACTTAACAATTGATTGGGGATTTTTATACTTTATTACCAAGCCATTATTTTTTGGAATAGATTATTTCTTTAAATTACTTGGAAATTACGGCTTAGCTATCATAGCAATTACAATTTGTATAAGATTAGCATTTTTCCCGCTTGCAAACTTTTCGTTTAGAAGCATGGCAAAAATGAAAGCCTTACAGCCTGAAATGGCGAGACTAAAAGAGCTACACAAAGATGACAAAATGAAATTGCAGCAAGCAATGATGGCTCTCTATAAAAAAGAGAAAGTAAACCCGATGTCTGGTTGTTTACCAATACTTGTACAAATTCCAGTTTTCTTTGCTTTATACAAAGTTTTATTTGTAACAATTGAAATGAGACAAATGCCTTTTTATGGCTGGATACAAGATTTATCTGAGAGAGACCCTACCTCTTTGTTTAATCTATTTGGATTATTGCCATATGATGTTCCATCATTTTTAGTCATTGGAGCATGGCCTGTTGCGATGGGTGTTTCTATGTGGGTTCAACAAAAATTAAATCCTGCACCAACAGATCCGATGCAAGCAAAAATATTTATGTTCTTTCCATTATTCTTAACAATAATTTTGGCACCTTTCCCAGCAGGGTTGGTAATATATTGGACAGTAAATAATATTTTAACTATGGCACAACAAGTTTTTATAATGAAACGAACCACTGTTAAAACAACAACTTAATGTTGGATATTAAAGAAGAAGAATTAAAAACAATTCTACCACTCGATGGTCCTTCAACTGAAGAAGTAAAAAAATATTTAAAAAAATATAACGATGAATATATTGTTATTAAATGTGGTGGTAGCGTTTTAATTGATGAAAATCTTTTTGATATTTTTATTAAAGACATTTCAACACTAAATAAACTAGGATTTACTCCTATTATTGTTCATGGGGGCGGGAAAAGAATAAGCAATAAACTTAATGAGATAGGTTTAGAAAGTAAATTTATAAAAGGATTAAGGGTAACCGACAAAGAAACTATTAAAGTTGTAGAAGAAGTATTAATTGATTTTAATAAAGAAATTATCAATGCTCTAGTTCAGCAAAATTGCGAAAGTCAGAGTATTAATTCCAAGGAAAATAATATTTTAACAGTTGTACAAGAAAATGAAGAGCTTGGTTTTGTGGGCTCTCCTACAAATGTAGATCAATCAATAATAGATAAAATTATAGCAGATAAAAAAGTGCCTATTATTGCCCCCTTAGGTTTAGATAAAAATGATCAAACTTATAACGTCAATGCAGATACTGCAGCTGGCTTTATTGCTAAAAAAATTAACGCAAGAAGGTTAATTATATTGAGTGACGTAGAAGGTGTTTTGGATAACAATAAAAATCTAATTCAGGAAATTAATTCAGTGTCTATAAAAAACTTAATCGATAATGAAACAATTACTGGTGGTATGATTCCAAAAATAAATAATTGCTTAGATGTAGCTAGTAACGGAGTAAAAGGAGTTGTTATAATAGATGGAAGAAAAAATCATTCTGTTCTATTTGAACTTTTATCAGATGAGGGATCTGGAACTTTAATTAGACAATGAAAAATTTAAGCCATATTAAAAATATTCTATTTGATTGTGATGGTGTACTTTATAGTGACCTAGAGGCAGTATTTGGCCAAGTAAGTAGAAAAATGACTGAATATATCTCAAGTAAACTTAATGTAGATTTAAAAAAAGCCAAAGAACTTCAGACAAATTACTTTCACAAATATAACACAAGCTTAAATGGTCTAATGATACATCATGAAATTGATCCTAAAGAATTTTTAGATTTTGTTCATGATATTGATTTATCTTTTTTAGAAAAAGATACGGCATTAAGATATGAGTTAGAGAATATAAATTTAAGAAAATTTGTCTTCACTAATGGTAGTTACAATCATGTAAAGCACATCACTACAACACTAGGAATTGACGACCAATTTGAAGGCATATTTGATATCGTAGATGCAGAATATCACCCAAAACCAGAAGCTAAAGCTTTCGATTTAATGGTAGAAAAATTCAAAATTGATCCAAAAGAAACTTTGTACATTGAAGATATAGCAAAAAACTTATCGATAGGTAAAGAGCGAGGAACAATTACTGCTTGGTTAATTAATGATGAGGAATGGGGCAAAAAAGAATCTAATAAAGAATATATTGATTATAAAATTGAAAATCTTACTTTATTTTTAAAAGAAATAAGGTTATTAAAAAACCAATAAAACTATGAGCATAGAAAACATTATAAATGAAGCTTGGGAAAACAAAGATCAAGTTAATCAAAATTCAGATCAAAAATTAAAAGATACTATTAATCAAGTAATAGAAGATCTAGATAGTGGTAAATCTAGAGTTGCTGAAAAAATTGATGGTGAATGGGTAACTCATCAACACCTAAAAAAAGCAATTATGCTAAGTTTTAGAATTCATGGAATGGAAACTTTAGATGGTCCCTACTCAGCTTGGAGAGATAAAGCTCATTTGTTAAAAGGAAAAACATCCGGATGGTCAAACGCTGATTTTGAAAAAGCAGGTTTTAGAATGGTACCAAATACTGCAATGAGAAAAGGGTCATATGTTGCTAAAAATGTTGTTCTAATGCCAAGTTATGTAAATATTGGTGCTTACATAGATGAAGGAACAATGATGGATACATTTAGTCGTGCAGGTAGTTGCTGTCAGATTGGAAAAAATTGTCATATTTCAGCAGGAACTGGTATTGGTGGAGTTTTAGAACCAGCACAAGCGCTTCCGACTATTATTGAAGACAATGTTTTTGTAGGTGCTATGTCAGAAGTTGTGGAAGGGGTAATAGTTGGTGAAGGTTCAGTATTAAGTATGGGTATGTATATTGGTCAATCAACTAAAATCGTTAATAGAAAAACTGGTGAAGTAACTCACGGTAAAATACCTCCTTACTCAGTTGTTGTTCCTGGATCATTACCAGATAAAAATAATCCTGCTGCACCCTCGTTATATTGTGCAGTAATTATAAAACAAGTTGATGAAAAAACAAGATCTAAAACATCAGTAAACGATCTTTTAAGAGATTAAAATGCAAACCATTAATGAATTACAATTAGCCAAAGAGCTAATTCGTTACCCGTCTATAACACCAATAGATGCTGGAGTAATGAAATTCTTAGAACAACAATTAAGGAAACTTGGTTTCAAAACTAAAATATTAGAGTTTAAAGAAAAAAACACTAAACCAGTAAAAAATCTTTATGCAAGACTTGGGACCGAAGGTCCAAATTTTTGCTACGCTGGTCACTTAGATGTTGTACCTGCTGGAAACTTAAAAGATTGGACAGTAAATCCTTTCAGACCCTCAATTAAAAAAGGACATTTAATTGGAAGAGGAGCAAATGACATGAAAAGCTCTATTGCAGCTTTTGTTTCTGCTGTCAGCATTTTTGTTAAAAATAACAAAGAATTTAATGGCTCTATAAGCTTACTAATTACAGGTGATGAAGAAGGAATGGCTATTAACGGTACAAAAAAAGTTGTCGAATACTTAAAAAAAAGAAAAGAGAAAATTAATTTTTGTTTAGTTGGAGAACCAACTAATCCAAATAAATTGGGAGAAATGATTAAAATTGGTCGAAGGGGAAGTATGACTGGCAGACTTTCAATTATAGGTATTCAGGGTCATGTTGCTTATCCTCATAGAGCTAACAATCCATCAACTGCTCTTGTTCAAATATTAAAAGAATTGAAGGAAATTAAATTTGACAAAGGAACAAAAGACTTCCAGCCAACAAACCTAGAAGTTACAAAAATAAATATTGATAACACAGCTGATAACGTAATTCCAGGTTTGGCTAATGCAACTTTTAATATTAGATTTAATAATAAACACTCATCGAATTCAATTAAAACAAAAATAAATAAAATATTGAAGAAAATTTGTAATAAAAATAAGTCAAATTATAAAATTGAATATAGTGTATCTGGTGAAGCTTTTTTAACTAAACCAAACCAAACTACATATATGATTCAAGATATAATTAAAAAGGTTACTAAGATTAAACCTGAACTCTCAACCACAGGAGGTACCTCTGATGCAAGATTTATTAGAAAGATTACTCCCTGTTTAGAATTTGGTTTGGTTGGAAAAACAATGCACAAAGTAGATGAAGCAGTTTCTTTAGGTGATTTAAAAAAATTAACTTTAATTTATTCAAATATTTTAAAGAATTATTTTAAGTGAAAACAGCTTTAATTACTTCTGATACATACAAAAATCATAATACAGGAGATGGACATCCTGAAAAAATAGACAGGGTTACAGCTGTTATTGATAACTTTAAAAAATTAGATAACAAAAATTTAATATGGAAAAAGCCTTCAAAATTTGAAAAATCAATATTAATAAAAACTCATTCTTCTGAATATATTGATCATGTCGATCGATCATACCCTCAAAATGGATTTAATTTTTTAGATGGAGATACAGTTGTCTCCCCTGGTAGCAAAGAAGCAACAATGGACGCTGTTGGATCAATTATAACAGCGATTGATGGTGTGGAGGAAAAAGAATTTAAAAATGCTTTTTGCGCAGTAAGACCACCAGGTCATCACGCAGAAAAAGAGAAAGCAATGGGCTTTTGTATTTACAACAATGTTGCAGTTGGAGCTAATTATTTAATTAAAAAATATGGTTATAAAAAAATAGCTATAATTGATTTTGATGTCCATCATGGAAATGGGACACAAGATATTTTTTTCAACAATGAAAAAGTTTTATATATTTCCACTCATCAATTTCCATATTATCCAGGTTCAGGTTCGGAAAAAGAGATTGGAAAATTTAATAATATTTTAAATATTCCACTTGAAGCTGGAACAAGTGCTAGAGAATATTTAAATGCATATGAACTAGTATTAAAAAAATTAAAAGAATTTAAACCAGAATTTCTATTGTTTTCTGCAGGTTTTGATGCACATATTGATGATCCTTTAGCACAATTAAAACTTAATGCTGAAGATTATTATACAATTACAAAAAGAACTTTAGAAATTTCAAAATCATTTTGTAGAGGTAATGTAGTATCTATACTAGAAGGTGGATATGACTTAAAAGCACTACAAGATAGTACTCAAAGACATGTTGATGCTTTAATAGAATTTAATTGATAATTACCAATAAAAAACTAAATAAAACTCAATGAAATTATATAAAATTAAAAAATCTGATATCGATAAAAAAGGTAGAGGACTTTATGCTACTAAAGATATCAAAGAAGGTACAAAGATAATCGATTACGTTGGTAAACTAATTACAAAAAAACAAACTGAAGAGTCTGATAAATATGACAATAGTAAACCAATCTATTTATTTACTATCAACAAAAGATATGACCTTGATGGAGATTTTCCATGGAATACTGCAGGATTAATTAATCATTCTTGTGACAATAATTGTGATTATGATGGTAAAGGTTTAAAAATTTGGGTTAAAGCTATTAAAGATATCAAAAAAGGTGAAGAATTTACCTGTGATTATGGTTTTGGTTATGATGAAAATTACAAACAATTTCCATGTAAGTGTAAGTCAAAAAATTGTTGTGGGTACATTGTAAGAGCAGAGTCTAGATGGCGAATAAATAAAAAATTTGCCATGAGTAATAAAAAAAATCTAATAAAAAACTCTAGATAAAAATAATCCTGTAGGTGGTGCTGGAGGAGCACACAGTGACCTTTTTTTAGACTTTAGAGCTTTGTCAAATTTTTTTAAATCCCATTTCTTTTCACCTAAATATTTTAAACAACCAACCATAGATCGTACTTGCTGTTGAAGAAAAGATTGAGATTTAAAATGAATTTCTATTTTATCATTTAAAGATTTTAATTTTACAAAATCTATCGTTCTAATTGGACTCTTAGCATTACAACTTGAGGCCCTAAATGTTGAGAAATCTTTAGTACCAACTAATTTTTTTGCACCTAATTTCATCAAATCTAAATCTAATTTTTTTCTTACATGCCAAACTTGATTTTTTTCAATCACTGGTGAACTTGTTCTATTTAAAATGAAATATTTATAAACTCTCTTTTTTGCAGAAAATCTTGAGTGAAAGTTACTAGTTCTTTTTCTTATTTTAAGAATTGTAATATTTTCATTTTTTAAAAAGTGATTAATTGAGTTAATAAATTTATCTAAGTTCAATAATTTATTTTTTAAATCAAAATGTGCCGACTGCTCGATAGCATGAACACCAGCATCTGTTCTACCTGATCCAACTATTGTAATATTTTCTTTTAATAACTTTCTAATTTTGTCTTGAAGTATTCCTTGAATAGTTTTATTTTTTTTTTGAATTTGCCAACCTTTATAATTTGTTCCTAAATATTCTATCAAAAGCTGATATCTAAACATTTATATTTTTGAGCCTTTTTTTATCTGCGAACCTTGAATAAATTCACCAATATTTTGAGGTCTTTTCCCTTGCCTCTGTATTTCCTTAATAAGAATCGATTGATTATTACCACAAGCAATTTCAAGATTATCACTCAATACTGTCCCTGGAGTTCCTTGAGCTCTTCCAACTTGAGCTTTTAGAATTTTATATCTTTCTCCATTAAACATAAAAAATGCTCCTGGTGATGGATATAAACCGTTTATCTTACCAATAATTTTTTCAGCATTTTCATCCCAGTTAATTTGACCTTCAGTTTTTTGAATTTTAGATGCATAGGTTGCATTCGAATGATCCTGCTCAATAAAATTTGCATTACCATCTATAATATCATCTACGTTATCTAAAATTTTTTCTGCTGCTAAGCTAGAAAGCTTTTCACTAATTTCTAAAGCATTCAAATTTTCATTAAGTTGGATTTTATAATTATTAAAAACTGGTCCTGTATCTAATTTTTCAGTAATTCTCATTATACTTATTCCAGTCTCCTGATCTAAATTCATAATTGACCTTTGAATTGGAGCGGCACCTCTCCATTTAGGCAGTAAAGATGCGTGTATATTTATAAAACCTTTTTTAGTTAGGTTTAGAAATTTTTTAGGTATGATTTGTCCGTAAGCAACAACTATTGCTAAATCAGCATCTAAAGAATTTAAAAAATTATACTCCTCTTCATTATTTAAAACTGGCGGTGTTCTATATTCTAAATTTAAAGTTTCAGAAATACCCTGTATTGGAGACTTATTAATTTTTTGTCCTCTTTTTGATTTTTGTGGGGGCTGTGTATAGACACAAGAAATATTAAATCCATTTTGATATAAAGATTTTAAAATTGGTACAGCAAACATGGGCGTACCCATAAAAACTAACTTTTTTGACATTTTTTAAACTTCAGCTGTATTTGATTTTAATTTTGAAAGTTTCTTTATGATCATTGATTTTTTTAGTTTTGAGAGATAATCGATGAATAATATCCCTTCCAAATGATCCATTTCATGCTGTATGCATGTTGCAAGTAATCCATCTGCCTTTAGTAACTGTTTCTTTCCATTGTAATCTAAATACTCTACTTCACATTTGCTTGGTCGTTCAATTTCAGCAAATTGATTTGGCACGGATAAACACCCTTCTTCATAAGTTGCCTTAAGTGGATCTTTATTTTTTATTACTGGATTTATAAAGTATCTAGGCTCTTTTTTGTTTTCATCCTTGCTTATATCCATCACTATAATTCTTTTTGGTATACCAATCTGAATTGCTGCAAGACCAATACCATTAGCATCATACATTGTATCGAGCATATCATTCATTAATTTTTGCTCTTCACTTCCAACGGCTTCTACAGGTTTTGATACTTGTCGAAGTAATTTGTTTGGTTCTGTAATAATCGTTCTTATCGCCATAAAATTTGTATGTTATTATAATTTTTATACTTTTAAAGGAAGAACTTTAAGCAATAGCTTATTTCTAATTAAGTCAGCATTTATTTGATTTAAGGTATTCAAAATAAAATAAAGTCTTTTTTCATCAATATTTTCTATTTTGTCATTACCTATTATCTCAATTAAAGATAATAAAACTGTTCCAACTTCATTTGCTTCTATCAACTCAGCTAAATTTTCGTCTAATTCAAAAGGCTTTTGTGAATACAAACTTTCATACTCGCTTGGTATTTCTATTCCGTCTGATTTCAGACTTTCTATAAAAATTATATCTTTAATGGACAAAGTTTCATTACTAAAAATTATTCTATCAAGAAATTTTTTTAAATCTTCTTGTATTTCAGATTTTGAATAATCTCCTCTAAAATAATTTACCCACTTAGATTGATGTAAAATATTATTGTTGTATTGAATTTTTTTGAACTCTGAATTCTGATTTTTTAAATAGTTATTATAAAAACTTAAATAATCTGAAGGAACATTATTTACTTCAATTTCCTTCAAAAAGTTATTGAGCTCTTTATCAAAAGCTAAACCAATTTTGTTATCCTCAAATAACTGCTTCAGCAACTGTAAAAATTTCAATTTCAATTCTGGTTCACTCGTTAAAAGTGCTCTTTGATAAATTAATGCTCTAGCTTCTAACGGAGACAGCAACTTGTAAGTATCAGTTGCACCTAACAATTGATCAATATTAAATTGAAATTTTTTATAATATTCAAATAAGTCTTTTTCTGAGAAAATTTTATAATTTGCAGCTTTCTCAATAATTAAGATTTTATCTTGATCATTTATGTCAACACTACTTAGATCTGGTAGTAAATTTGAATTTGATAGATATTTCCAAATTAATTTAGGCGTATTTTCATTGGGTTCAAATGAAAATTCTGGATTTGTTCTATGAGCTAAATGAAACTCAAATACTGAACTTTCAGAGACTTCTTTGGATGCTTCTTCAATATAACCAAACAGGTAATTCATTTTATTTTCAAAATACTCATCTTGAAAACCTAACTCTTTTTTAAGATCTAGAATTAATTGGGCTTCTTCATTTTTTCCATAATTTACTAAACAATATAAATTTAATTTAGATAAATATTCATCCTCAACTGGTTCTTTAATTTTTGTAAAAAATTCACAAGTCTTCTTTATATTTTTATCAGATAAATAGTTATCTAATAAATGTCTGGTTAGTTTCGGATGAGAATTTACAATTTGATTATTAACCAAAAATTCTTCAATGAGTTCTAAATTAGAATTTTTAATTAACCAATCAGATTTAAATTTTAAAAATTCATTTTCAGTAATATTTTGATTAGGATAATGAGCGTTAGTTAATAATGAGACTTCCATAATTTCTAATGCATCATTAGAAAGATTAATTTTCTCTAAACTGTTAAATAAATTTTTTAACTTTTGACCATCAGAATTCGTCCACATATCAATAGTCAAACCGTGTTCTTCAGGATCGTATAATCCTACTATTTTGACTTCTTTTGATATTAAATTTTCATCTAATTCTATCGAGCCAGTATTTTTATCTGACTGCATATCAAAAACACTTATTTGATCATTGTTATTTTCACCTTCGGTAATAACTGCTTCCTCAACAGTTTCATTTTCTTTTTTTTCAAGATTCCATATATTAATTGGATTATCTTCTGCATGAATAGGATTTAAAATAATTAGATAGCTTAAAAAAATAAAAAAGAATTTTTTATTTAACAATTTTAAAATTTTCATTTGGAATAATTTTTTCAATTTCTTTTTTAGGAGCAGGAAAATCAATTAAATTGAGAATTAAAACAACGCCAAGAACAATTACTAGTCCAAAAATAGATTTAACAACTAGTCCGATTATACTTTTTTTACCTGAACTTGTATTTTTGTTGAATTGCATGTAACTTTAGATAATTTCAAATTAAGACATATTTGTGTTTTTTCAATATTTAAACTTATGAAATCAAAAAAAAATCTGGTTTTTCTAGGTATGATGGGATCTGGTAAGAGTTCTATTGGCTCTTTAGTAGCAAAAAAATTTAAATTAAATTTTGTAGATGTAGATAAAGAAATAGAGAAAAATTTAAATACGACAATTCGAAAAATATTCGAAACAAAAGGAGAAGAATATTTTAGAAAAATTGAGGAAAAAACTACACTTAAAAAATTAAAACTTAGTTCTACAGTTGTCTCTCTTGGGGGAGGTGCTTTTGCAAATAAAAATATTAGAAATGAAGTTTTAAAAAATCATTATTCATTTTGGTTAAATTGGAATGAAAAAATTTTAGTTGAAAGAATTAAAAATAGCAAAAGAAGACCTCTAACAATTAATGCTACAGATAATGATTTAATTGATTTAATTAAAAAACGAACTAACATTTATTCTAAAGCCTTATATGAAATCAAATGTGATAATCTTACAAAAAATGAAATAGTAAGCAAAATTAAAGAAATTTATGAAACCAATTAAATTAACAATTGCAACAAAAACACAAAAATATCCAATAATAATTGGATCAAATTTAATTACTAACCTGTCAAAAATAATTAAGAATAATTCCTTAACATTCAATCAATGCCTTCTTGTAGTTGATAAAAATGTACCAAAAAAATTTATCACTAAAATAAAAAATTCATTCAATAAAAAGAAAATACATATATGTTTTTTTATTGCCAGTGAGGACAATAAAAACTTTAATATTATTAATAAGATCCTAGAAATTTTATTAAATAAAAACTTTTCTAGAGATGACTGTATAATATCAATAGGTGGGGGTATTACAGGTGATGTAAGTGGTTTTGCATCTAGTATCTTTAAAAGAGGTATGAAATTTATAAATATACCAACAACACTTTTATCCCAAGTCGACTCTTCGATTGGTGGCAAAACTGGCATAAATTCACATTACGGAAAAAACCTAATTGGTAGTTTTTATCAACCAAACTTGGTTATAACAGATGTTGATTTTCTTAAATCGTTACCAAAAAGAGAGATTATTTGTGGATATGGTGAAATTTTAAAACATTCTCTAATAAGAGATAAAAATTTCTTTAAATTTTTAAATAAGAATGTGAATAAAATTACTAAACTGAGTTCTCCATTTATTGAAAAAGCAATTTATGAAAGCTGTAAAATTAAAAAAAATGTGGTTGAAAAAGACGAAAAAGAAAAAAATTTAAGAAAAGTTTTAAATTTTGGACATACATTTGGCCATGCTTATGAAGCAGCCCTAAATTACAACAAGAAATTAAATCACGGTGAAGCAGTAATCCTAGGTATAAAGACAGCATTAAGTTTTAGTTTAAATTTAAAAATACTTAAAAAAAGTGATTACAACCTAATTTTAAATCATATTAATAATTTAAATCTATCAATATCTGTTAATAAATTTTTTAAAAAAAAAGATATAAATAAAATATTATTTTTCATGACAAAGGATAAAAAAAATAAATCCCAAAAGATTAATTTGGTGCTTTTAAAAAAAATTGGGTCTCCGCAAATTAATATTGAATATCCAAAAGAAAGATTGAAAAGATTTTTTAATGATTACTTAAGATAGTTGAATTTGAATTGAGTGAATAGTTTCTTTCAATTCTTTATCTAATACTTTATAAATTTTTTTATTACTTTCAATTCTGTTCATACTTTTTAACTCATCAGAAACTATATTTAACTTTAAATGATATTTGCCTTCTTGATTACCTTTGTGATTTTTGTGAAGAAAAGATTTATCTTCTATATCTATACTTTGAATATTTATTTGATCTGATAATTTTTTTTTTATAATTGCAATTAATTCATTTATATCCATATAGTAATTATTATATCATGAAAAATATTTGTGACTGGAATAATTGTAATGAAATTGGTGAATACAGAGCACCAATTGAGAAGGATAATAGCAGGAAATATAGAATGCTTTGTCTAGAACATGTTAAAGAATTTAACAAAAACTGGAATTATTTTTCTGGGATGAGTGACAACCAAGTAATCAATTTTTTAAAGTCAGATATGACTTGGCACAAACCTACTCAAAATTTTAGTTCTTCGGATAATTTTTTTAAAGTTTTATGGAACACAACTTTAAAAGATGAATTTGATAAAGATAAATTCAACGGAGACTATAATCATATGCGTCAATTTAAATTTGATCATAAAGATATTAAAGCATTTGGAATATTGGGAATATCTGTGGGTTTAAAGTGGCAAAAAATACAAGAAAAATTCAAAGTGCTTGTTAAAAAATTTCACCCTGATATGAATGCCGGAAATAAAAAATACGAGGAAAAATTAAAACTGATAACTTTAGCTTACACACAGCTAAAAAATACTTATAGAGAAAAAATTGACTCCAAATCTTAACATTCAACCTGACATAAAAGTTTCTTTAAAACAATCTTTTGGAATAGATTCCGAAATGGAAGTAGATGCATTTTCAAAAAAAAGTGAATATGTGCCTGAAATAGATAAAAACTATAAATTTGATAGAGATACTACACTTGCAATCATTTCAGGATTTGCGTTCAATAAAAGAGTATTGGTACAAGGATATCATGGTACTGGAAAATCAACACACATAGAGCAAATAGCAGCAAGACTAAACTGGCCGTGTATTCGAGTAAATTTAGACAGTCATGTTAGCCGAATAGATTTAATAGGTAAGGATGCAATTGTACTTAAAGATGGAAAACAAGTGACACAGTTTAATGAGGGTATTCTGCCATGGTCAATTCAAAATCCAGTTGCTTTAGTATTTGATGAGTATGACGCTGGAAGGCCTGATGTCATGTTCGTTATTCAAAGAGTTTTGGAGGCTGAAGGAAATTTCACGCTACTAGATAAAAACAAAGTAATAAGTCAAAATAAGTATTTCAGATTATTTGCAACATCTAATACAGTTGGGCTTGGTGATACCACTGGACTTTATCACGGAACACAGCAAATTAACCAAGGTCAAATGGATAGATGGAATATTGTAACAACATTAAACTATCTAAACCTAGATAGAGAAATGGATATAGTTTTATCAAAGAATAAAAATTTAAATAATGCTAAAGGAAAAGAAAAAGTTGCTAATATGATTAAAGTAGCATCCTTAACTAGAAAAGGTTTTATTGCTGGAGATATATCTACTGTAATGAGTCCAAGAACAGTTCTTCATTGGGCTGAAAATTCTGAAATTTTTAAGGATACCGGATATGCATTTAGAGTAACCTTTTTAAATAAGTGCGATGATATTGAGAAAAATACAATCGCGGAATATTATCAAAGATGTTTTGGTGAAGAATTGCCTGAGTCCTTGATCAATATTCAAATTTAAATGAGCAATAAAGAAACAAATTTAAAAGAAAAATTTAGAATTGCTTTATCTTCAACAGCAAAAGTTATCGCAGACGATATTGATATAAACAACAAATCTTCTGAAGATAAAAAGACGAAAGATTTTTCGTCTTTTGAAATAAATGATCTAACTAGTCCAAGTGATTTTATAAAATTAAGAGCTGAAACAGACTCTAAAGCACTCAAAAAAAGATTTTCTAATGAAAAAATTTATAGAAAAAATTTGCCTTCAAACACTTCCTCTAGATCTTTATATAATATAGCCGAAAAGATTAGATATGAAGCCCTAGGAGGCAAAATGTTGAAAGGAATTCAAAAAAATTTTTCTGAAAACTATTCACAAATAATTAATCGTAAAAGAAAAGATCAGCTTAAAACAAAAGAAGACGTGCCTGTTGCTGAAGCTTTTGAGCTTTATATGCTTAAAAATTTTCATAATATAGACCTAAATCCTTTAACATCTAGAATGCTTAATTTCTGGGAAAAAGATTTTGAGCAATCAATCAAGAAGCATAAAGAGTTTTTGTTAAATAATTTAGAAAATCAAAATACATACAGTTCTAAATTTTCTGAAATACTTGAAGAAATGGATATTTTTCAAAGCGATGAGGAAAACCAAGAAGAAAAAGAAAATCAAGATCAAGGTCAAGACAATCCCTCAAATGATGATCAAAATAAAGATAATGAAGATAGCAAAGATAAAAATGATGAACAGCAAACAGAGGCATCCGTTGATGCTGATTATAGTATAGATGAGTTTAATTTGGATGAGCAGTTGTCTGATGTTGAGTCTGATGAACAAAACTCTGAGCAGGTAATTCAAAAAAAAATTGATAATGTAAATATTGATTATAAAATATTCACTACACAATACGACGAAGTTGTTAAAGCTGAAAATCTAGAAAATGCAGATGAAGCTAATAAACTTAGAAAAAATTTAGATCAACAGTTAATTGGTTTCCAAGATGTAATTACTAAGTTAGCTAATAAACTTCAAAGACAATTACTAGCAAAGCAAAATAGAGCTTGGGAATTTGATTTAGAAGAGGGCTTACTTGATAGTTCAAAGTTACCAAGAATAATAATGGATCCATATAACTCTTTGTCATTTAAAAAAGAAAAAGATCTAGACTTTAAAGACACAGTTGTAACTTTACTTATTGATAATTCTGGGTCTATGAGAGGAAGACCAATAACGATTGCTGCTATTTGTGCAGATATCCTATCAAGAACACTTGAAAGATGTTCGGTCAAAGTAGAAATTTTAGGATTTACCACAAAAAACTGGAAAGGTGGACAGAGTAGAGAATTTTGGACTAAAAATTCAAAACCAAAAACACCTGGAAGACTTAACGATCTAAGACATATAATTTATAAAAGTGCGGATACACATTGGAGACAAGCAAAAAATAATTTAGGCCTGATGTTAAAAGAGGGTTTGTTAAAAGAAAATATTGATGGCGAAGCTATATCTTGGGCATACAACCGAATTAAAAAAAGAAAAGAAGAAAGAAAAATTTTAATGGTAATTTCTGATGGAGCTCCAGTCGACGACTCAACTCTTTCAGTAAATTCAGGAGATTTTTTAGAAAAACATTTGAAGAAGATGGTCAAATTTATTGAGAATAAATCTGATATTGAAATTTTAGCGATTGGTATTGGACATGATGTTTCAAGATATTACAACAGAGCTATAAAAATTACTGATGTAAATGAGTTAGGAGATGTAATGATATCTCAACTTAGCTCTTTGTTCGAAACAAAGAAAAAATTTCATTAAATATTAAATAAATCTGTATTTCTCCATTTAATTATCACTTCAGCACCAGATCTTGTTTTAGAGTTTCTACATATTACAGAAGCAAAATTTTTTTCTAACAGTGTTTTTCCTATAAACAAACCTAAACCTAGTCCTGTTTTTGATTTATCTTGAGGATTATTTGATTTTAAATATGGCTCTCCTATTTTTGATAAAATATCTTTTGGATAACCTGGACCATCATCCTCAATACTTATTTCAGTAAATTCACTATCACTCTTTAAATTTATGAAAATATTTTCATCAGAAAATTTATTAGCATTACCTATAAAATTTCTTAGTCCATATACAATTTCTATAGATTTAACTATTTTTTTCGAATTAGAGTCTTGATCAAAATTAAAAATAAACTTCTTTGTACTTATCTCTTTAAATGAATTTAAAATTTCATTTAGGTAATCTCTAATTGTAATATCTACATCAATAAACTCATCCTCTTCGTCTGGATTTAAAGTTAATTTTTTTAGTATTTCATTACATCTTTCAACCTGACCAGATAATAAATTAATATCTTTTTCTACGTCTTTATTACCTTCAAATTGTTTTAGTAATTCTTGAGTAATTATTTTTATGGTTGAAAGAGGTGTTCCTAATGAATGAGCAGCTGCTGCCGCTTGACCACCCAAGGACAATAGTTCATGTTCTTTGGCCATTACTTCTTCCATTTTCGTAAGAGCTTCTTTTCTTAACCTAGATTGAGTTCCAAATGTCATTGCAAAATAATTTAAAAAAACAAGAGCAATAATCAAAGCAATCGGGATAGAGTAATAATAATAAGTGCTTACATGAAAATGATCTCCAAGTGGAGAAGGTAATTCTGTTGAATAAAAAGTTAAAAATATAATTGATAAAGCTGTTAACAACACAAGCATAGTATTTGTTCTAAAACTTAAATTAGATGATGAAAATACACTTGGAATAATTATAAAGATAACAAATGGATTAAGAATTCCACCTGACAAGTAAAGTAAAATAGCTAATTGCAAAATATCAATAACTAAAAAAATGAAAGCTGATCTGTCGGATAATTGAGTTTTTTTATAAATAAAAATTAAGTAAAAATTACTTATGATGCCAATGATTATAATTAGATTAGAAGTTATAAAGTCAAATTTAAAATCTAATACAAAGTATACAAAATTAACTGCAATTAACTGTCCAATTATACCAATCCATCTTAAGGTAATATAAGTAGATTTTTTGAATGAGTGGTGTTTTGAAGTTTCAAAAAACTTCATTTTTAAATATCAAGATTTTTTACATTGATAGCATTTGAGACTATGAAATCTTTTCTTAACGCAACATCACTTCCCATTAGTGTATGGATAAGACTTTGATCTTTTTTAAGATCTTTAGAGTACTGCACTTGAAGCAAATTTCTAGTTTCAGGATCTAAAGTTGTATTCCACAACTCTTCTGGATTCATTTCACCAAGACCCTTAAACCTTTGTATATTCATTTTTGATTTTTCTAAATCTAAAGAATTATAATATTCTTTTGAGCCTCTTTTTAATTTTTTTAATTCCTTATTATTATTTACGATATAATCCTCTAATTCTTTTTCATCTTTAATATAAATCCCTTTTGAACCTTTATTGATTTTAAACAATGGTGGTTGGGCTAAATAAACATGACCATTTTCAATTAATTTATTAAATGGTTTGTTATTAAAAAAAGTTAACAACAATGCTCTTATGTGAGAACCATCAACATCAGCATCGGTCATAATAATTATTTTACCGTATCTTAAATCTTTTAAATCTATTTCCTGAGATTTAGGGTCAAGTCCCAATGCATTAATTAATGTTACTATCTCATTTGAAGATATCATTTTTGCAAGAGCTTTTGTTCTTAAATCGGAACCGTTACTATTCACATTGCCATTTTTTTTTAAATTTATGTCTTCAACGTAAGTGTTTAAAATTTTACCTCTTAAAGGCAAAACCGCTTGATTTGCTCTATTTCTTCCTTGTTTAGCGGAACCACCTGCTGAGTCTCCCTCAACAATAAATAATTCCGTACCCTCTTGTTTTCCTATCTGACAATCAGCTAATTTTCCAGGTAATCCACTTAATTCAAGAGCTCCCTTTCTTCTTACATTTTCTCTAGCTTTTCTAGCAACATCTCTCGCCATTGCCGCTTGAATAACTTTAGCCAAAACTATTTTGGCAATCGATGGATTTTGATCAAACCATATTGATAGTTTTTCATTAACTAATGTTTCAACAATCATTCTAACTTCTGATGAAACTAATTTGTCTTTAGTTTGTGAAGAAAACTTAGGATCAGGGATTTTAGTTGAAAGCACACATGTTAAGCCTTCTTTAATATCATCTCCTGAAATAGCTAGTTTATTCTTTTTTAATAAATTATTTTCATTAGCATATTTATTTACAACCCTTGTAAGAGCACTTCTAAAACCTAATAAATGTGTTCCACCATCTTTTTGATAAATATTATTTGTGTATGGAAATATATCTTCTGCATAACCCGCATTCCATTTTAATGAACACTCTATTTCAATGTTATCTTTTTTGCCTTCAATGTAAATTGGTTTTCGAAACAAATCATTACCATTTTTATTTTGTAGTTTTTCTCTTTTCTCATCTAAAAAATCTACAAACTCTAAAACACCACCATCAAATTTAAATTCAGATGTTTTTTCTTTTTTTTGACTGGCGTCAGTAAAAATTATTTTTATACCTTTATTTAAGAATGCTAACTCTCTCATTCTTTTAATTAAAATATTTGCACTAAATTTAATTGATGAGAATATATCATTCGAAGGTAGGAATGTTATTTGAGTTCCTGTATTTTTAGATTTTCCAATTACTTTAAGAGGAGATTTTGCCTCACCATTATTAAATTCTATAAAATGTTTTTTTCCATCTCTATTTATTTCTAATTCTAGTTTTTCCGATAATGCGTTAACAACTGAAACACCAACGCCGTGTAGTCCACCAGAAACTTTATATGAGTCATGATCAAACTTACCACCAGCATGAAGTTGAGTCATAATTACCTCAGCTGCAGATTTTTTTTCCCCTTTATGCATATCAACAGGGATACCTCTTCCATCATCATTTACGGTAATTGTTCCATCAGAATTAATTTTTACATTAATATTTTTACAATGACCTGCTAATGCTTCATCAATAGAGTTGTCTACAACCTCATAAACCATGTGATGTAAACCTGTACCATCATCAGTATCCCCGATATACATTCCAGGTCTTTTTCTAACTGCTTCAAGACCTTTCAAAACTTTGATGGAGTCTGCTTGATATGTACTTTTGTTGGTCATATTTTAAATTATGGAAAAAAAAATTATATCATTTTTTAAAGAAAATTGCTGATTTATATTTATTAAATAAATAGATATTATTAAATACATCTAATAAAAAACTTAAATTAACATTAAATTATATTATGTATTTTATATCGCATAGAGGGAATATTTGGGGAATAGAAAAGGATAATGAAAACAACCCAAAATATATTGAAAAAGCAATATCACTTGGGTTTAACGTTGAAGTTGATGTAAGATTTGAAAGAGGAGATTTTTATTTAGGTCATGACATTAATCAATACAAAATAAATAAGGAATTTTTAATTAATGATAAAATCTGGTGCCACGCAAAAACTTCTAAAGCAATGAATGCTTTGAATAAAATAAAAGCTCATTTTTTTTGGCATCAAGATGATGATTATACTATCACAAGTAAAGGTTTTA
Source organism: Candidatus Pelagibacter sp. HIMB1715 (assembly GCF_052047595.1). Taxonomy (NCBI): domain Bacteria; kingdom Pseudomonadati; phylum Pseudomonadota; class Alphaproteobacteria; order Candidatus Pelagibacterales; family Candidatus Pelagibacteraceae; genus Candidatus Pelagibacter; species Candidatus Pelagibacter sp. HIMB1715. The sequence continues at coordinate 29,327 of NZ_JBNAJY010000021.1, forward strand.
TATGGACATATCCAGGGAAAAAGTTGTTGCCTGAAAGTATATGTGTATTGCCAGAAATTACAAATTATAAAAAGATTAATTGCCTAGGAATTTGTTCAGATATAATTGGAAAATATAAAAATGATTAAACTAATAATTTTTGATTTAGATGGAGTATTGGTTGATACAAAAAAAATTCATTTTGATGCACTAAATTTAGCTTTAGAGAAATATGAAGATATAAAAATTTCCTATGAAGATCATGTTAAAATATTTGATGGTCTACCAACATCTAAAAAGTTAAATATTTTAAAAAA
>NZ_JBNAJY010000022.1:0-13267 GCF_052047595.1 Candidatus Pelagibacter sp. HIMB1715
AATATCTAGTCCATTAAAAAATTTAAATTTTCCATCCTTCAATAATCCTTTGATTTTGTAATCATTTTTAATTTTTCCATTTTGATCTAAGTTAAGATTTAGATCTAAAATTACATATCCTTTTTTAATGAAAGTTTCCAAAATTAATAATTCTGGTTTGTTACTTGTGGCTCTTATAAATTTAACAAAATCCTTTAATAATATTGACTTTGTTGCCACCTCAAAATTAGAGGAAACTAATTTATTTTTAAAGATAGAATCAAGTGATACTTGAGTTTTTATGTATTCAAGCTCAAGTGGTCTATTTGCATAATAGATCTTTGCACCAATAGTTTTTGCATTTATTTTAAGTTTAAGTGGATCAAGAATTAATTTTACTTTTTTTAAAGATACATTTAAATTATTATTGCTTTGAGCAACTGTGTCTTTTATCTGCTGATTAAATTTGTCAGTTTCTATTCCAACAATGCTTAAATAAAATATTAGTGATATTAAAAATCCTAGTAATAATAAAAAGTATTTAAAAATATTTATTTTCATTTAATTTTGTAAAGAGATTGTTCTAAAAAATCATCTAATTCTCCATCAAGAATTTTATCTGGACTTGTGCTTTCAAAATTTGTTCTGTTATCTTTTACCAATCTATAAGGTTGCAAAACATATGATCTTATTTGATGCCCCCAACCAATTTCTGATTTACTGTTTTCTGTACTTTGATTCTCCTCTTCTCTTTTTTTAATTTCAAAATCGTACAATCTTGCTTTTAACATATTCATACAAGTTTCTTTATTTTTATGTTGCGATCTTTCATTTTGACATTGGACTACTATTTTAGATGGAATGTGAGTAATTCTTACAGCGCTATCAGTTGTATTTACATGCTGTCCACCAGCACCACTTGATCTATAAGTATCTATTCTCAAATCTTTCTCTAAAATCTCAATATTTATATTTTCATCCACTACTGGGTAAATCCAGACACTTGCAAAACTTGTGTGCCTTCTTGCTCCTGAGTCAAATGGTGAAATTCTAACTAAACGATGAATACCCGACTCTTTTTTCAACCACCCAAATACATAATCACCTTCAATTTTTATTGTTGCCGATTTAATACCAGCTTCATCTCCTTTGTGTTCACTAATTAAATTTGATGTAAAACTTTTTTTATCAGACCACTTCAAATACATTCTTCTCAACATATCTGCCCAATCTTGACTTTCAGTGCCTCCAGCACCTGCATGTATTTCTATATAGCAATCTAATGAATCTGCTTCGTCTGATAAAAAACATTTGATTTCGTTTTTTTTTACTTCTTTTTTTAAATCCTTAATATTTTGTAAAGTTTCTTCCTGAACTGCTAGATTGTTTTCCTCTAAAGCAAGCTCATTCAAATCATCAAAATCATTTAATTTTTGGATAGACTGATTTAAAGAATTTACTAAGTCTTCGTAGAGTTTTTTCTCTTTTATAACTTTTTTTGAATTATCTTTATCTTGCCAAAAATTGGCATCTAACATTTGAGAATTTAATTTTTCAAGTTTTGAGTAAATTTTATTGTTTTCAAAGATACTCCTTAATTCTTTGATTAATCTTATTTATTTCTTCTTTGTAATTTTGGTAATTGTTATCCATTAGTAAAACTTTAGTATGTTGTTTATATCTATTCTATCAGAATTTGAATAAAGAACTTTACCATCTACAACATTTTTCTTTTTAAAAACCTCAATTATTGTATTTTTAGATGTGAATTTAGCTTTTTGGCCTGTTGAGGGATCCACAACCATCATAATTGTATTTTTTGCAGCTTTAAATGGTCTGGCCTCAGACTTTTTGACAGAATTTTTTATAAAATTTTTAAATATAGGTAGAGCCGTTTTTGATCCTGTTTCAAATTTACCAAGTGGTGTTGGGCTATCCATTCCTACATAAACACCTACTAACAAGTTTGATGTAAAACCAATGAACCAAGTATCAGTATTATTATTCGTTGTTCCAGTTTTTCCTGCTATATTTAGTTGTAAATCTCTTAATTTTTTTGCGGTTCCTCTTTGAACCACCCCTTCAAGTATTGACGTCATTTGATATGCGGTTTCTTCGGAAAAAATTTGTGTAAATTTATTTTTTAACTCAGGATAATCATCACTAAGATAGGATATTGCATCACAATTTACACAAGATCTCTTATCATTATTATAAATAGTATTTCCCTCACTATCTTGAATCCTGTCAATCAAAACAGGTTCAACAAGTTTTCCTCCATTAACAAAAACAGAATAAGCGGATGTAAGCTGCAACAAAGTAGTTTCAGCAGAACCTAAGGAAATTGACAATAGTTCCTCAGGATTTTCGTAAATTGACAGTTTTTTAGAATAGTTGATAATTTTGTCTAACCCTAAATCTTGAGCTATTCTAACTGTCATTAGATTTCTTGATTTCTCTAACCCAGTTCTAATTGTAGATGGACCGTAAAATTTTTTTCCATAATTTTCTGGTTTCCACAACTTTAAATCATCTCCTTGATCTAACACTAAAGGTGCATCCAAAACTAATGATGTAGGTGTGTAATTATTTTCTAAAGCAAGAGCATAAACAAATGGTTTAAATGCAGACCCTGGTTGTCTTTTCGCTTGAGTGGCTCTATTAAACTCACTTTTTTTAAAACTAAAACCACCATTAAGAGCCAAAACTCTTCCTGTATAAGGATCCATTACAACAATTCCTCCATTTATTTTTGGCAATTGTTGTAAGCTATATTTTTTATCTTTTATTTGTTTCACATAAATTATATCGCCAATTTTCAATAATTGGTTAAACTCTTTTTTTGTCCAAGAAATATCTTTATATTCAATAACACCATCATCTTTATCAATCGTTTCTACAATTGCTGAAAATTTATTTAATTTTTTTACAATTGCTAATTTCCAATTAATTGATTTTTCAAGTTTGTATTTATCTAAATCTTTGTACCAGTTCGAATTGTAAGGTTTGTTAATTAGTGCTCCCCTCCAACCTTTTCTCTGATCATAGGAAATTAATCCAGATCTTAGTGAATTAGTTGCAATTTTTTGTAAATCTAAATCTATTGGAGTATTGATATTTAGACCTTGTTTATAAACTTTATCATAAGTCAAACTTTCTATGACATTTTTTCTAACGTCTTCAATATAATATTGCGCATCTTCTAAGTATATTTTTTGTTTTTTCTTTAATTTAATTTCCTGATTGCTTAATTTTTCTAACCATTCAGATGTTATATAATTATTTTCATATAAATTTTTTAAAACTAAATTTCTTCTAAATTTTGCTAAATCTTTATCTCTATAAGGATTGTATTTACTGGGTGCTTTAGGCAAAGCAGCTAACAATGCAGCTTCTGAATAATTAAGTTCTCTTATAGATTTATCAAAATATTCCAAACTTGCAGCAGCTACACCATAGGCTCCACTACCAAGATAGATTTGATTTAAATAAAGTTCTAATATCCTTTCTTTAGACAACGCTCTCTCAATCCTAAATGCTAAAATTGCCTCTTTTATCTTTCTATTTAGACTTACTTCATTTGTTAGTAAAAAATTCTTTGCTACTTGTTGAGTAATAGTTGAGGCACCCTCCAGTCTTTTAGAAGCGATTATATTTGAAATATTATTGATAACTGCTCTTAGAACACCTTTCGCATCTACACCGGGATGAGAGAAAAAATTTTTATCTTCTGCAGATAAAAATGAATTAATTACATTTTTTGGTATAGCGTTGTAAGGAACAAAAACTCTTTTTTCTTTTGAAAAATCTGCAACTAATTCTCCATTTCTTGAATAAACTTTGCTCGAAACTGGGGGCTTATAACTCTTTAGAAATTTATAATCCGGGATATCATTGGAGTATTTCCATAAAATACTAAATATTAAAATACCCAATAATATTAAAATAGTTGAGGAAAATAATAGAATATTTTTAAATAATTTACTCATTTTATTTCCATTATATCTTGGAATTTGTTAAAGATAAGGCATCAGAATTAAACAAAATTTATTACTAAAAAAATTAATGAACTTAATGATCAACATATTATGGAAAAAAATTTATATATCGATGCATCACATCCAAATGAAACTAGAGTTGTACTTAAATCAGGTGAAAATATTGAAGACTACGAGTACGAAGGTTTAAAAAACAACTTAATAAAAAATAATATTTATTTAGGTAAGGTAAGCAGGATTGAACCTTCGCTCCAAGCAGCTTTTGTTGACTTTGGAAGAGAAAGACATGGATTTTTATCATTTAATGATATTCAGTCAGATTATTATCAAATACCAAAAGCTGATCTTGAAAAAATAAAAGAAGAAGAAGAAAAAGCAAGGGAAGAACTTTCTAAGCAAGTTGAGGCAAAAGAAGAAGAAAATATTGCTGAGGGCAAACTTGAAATAGATGATCCAATAGAGGAAAAGGTTGAAAATTTAGAATCTGATAAAGAGGAAATAGAGATAAAAGAAAATTCAGATACAGAGGAAAAAACTGAAAAAAAACCTGAAAAAAAATTCAAATTTAAAAGATACAAAATTCAAGAAGTAATCAAACCTAATCAGGTAATTCTTGTACAAGTCATCAAAGACGAGAGAGGTCAAAAAGGTGCTGCACTAAGTACATTTATTTCAATCGCAGGAAAATACATAGTGTTAATGCCAAACACACCTAAAGGTGGTGGAATTTCTAGAAAAATATTTAATCCTGCTGATAGAAAAAAAATTAGAACTATTTTAAATGAAATTGAAATTCCTAAAGAGATGGGTTTAATTGTAAGAACAGCAGGAAGCAACAAGACAAAAAATGAAATCAATAGTGACTTAACAACTCTTATTAATACTTGGGGACAGATAAAAGATAATGCAATTAACTCTATAGCTCCATCTTTAATTCATCAAGAAAGTGAAATAATTAAAAGAACTTTAAGAGATATGTACGATGATAGTACTAATCAAATTATTGTTGAAGGAAATGAGGGTTATAAAAAAGCCCAATCTTTTATGAAAACAATGATGCCATCAAGTGTAAAAAAAGTTAAAAAATATAGAGGAAGAACACCGCTATTTATTGAGGAAAATATTGAACAAAAATTAAATCAAATTTTTGACTCAGAAATTAAACTCAAATCAGGAGGATATTTAGTTATTAATCCTACAGAAGCACTTGTATCGATAGATATTAACTCTGGTAGCTCAATTAAAGGTAAAAATGTAGAGAGTACAGCCTTAGACACAAATATTGAAGCAGCAGAAGAAATTGCGAGACAAATAAAAATAAGAGATTTATCAGGATTAATAATTATAGACTTCATTGATATGCTGAGTTTTGGCAATCGACGCTTAGTAGAAAGAAAGCTTAAAGAAAAATGTAGATCTGATAGAGCAAGAATTCAAATTGGAAGAATAAGTAATTTTGGTCTTTTAGAAATGTCTAGACAAAGATTGAGGGAAAGTGCTGTTAAATGGAAGGTAACTTTAACAGACGAGTCTTTTGCTCAAAAATTATTAAAAATTGTTGAATTAAAGGCTGTAACTAATAAAGCAAAATTTGTTGAAGTAAAAGTCTGCGAAAAAATTTCAGATTTTCTAAAAGAAAATTTTGTTAATGATTTAACTTACTTTGAAAAAAAGAATAAAATGACAATTGATATCATCAGTGACAATACTCTGATAATTCCAGAATATATTATAAACATTCAGAACAAATCCAAAAAAACTATTGAACTTGTTGAGCATTATGAAAAATTAAAAAACTTAGAAACCCAAAACAAAGAAGATAAAATTTCTCAAAAAAAAGAAGTAAAAAAAATAAAAAACAATTATAAAAAAAAGAAATATTATAAAAAAACTAAATAATACCTTTTAGTGGAGAAGAAGGATTTCCCATCAAGGTTTTATCTATTCTTCCTGAGTTGTATGATTGTCTTCCAGCTATAACAGCATTTTTAAATGCTAGAGCCATATCAAATGGTTTTTTTGCTTTCGCGATTGCAGTGTTTACCAATACTCCATCACAACCCAGTTCCATTGCAATTGTAGCGTCTGAAGCTTGTCCAAGACCTGCATCAATTATCAATGGAAGTTTTGTTTGTTTCCTGATTATTTGAATATTAATTTTATTTTGTATTCCTAAACCTGATCCAATTGGTGCTGCTAGTGGCATTATCGCAGCAGCTCCAACATTTTCTAATCTTTTTGCCATTAATGGATCATCGTTACAATAAACCATAACTTTAAACCCCTCTTTGGTAAGAACTTCGGTAGATTTCAAAGTTTCAATCATATCTGGAAATAAATTTTCCTTATCTCCTAAAACTTCTAATTTAACTAATTTCCACCCACCAATTTCTCTTGCTAACCTCAAAGTTCTAAGAGCTTCTTTAGAATTAAAACAACCCGCTGTGTTAGGTAAATAGGTAATCTTTTTTGGATCTATATAATCCATCAACAAGGGTTTGTTTTTATCAGAAATATTTACTCTTCTAACTGCAACAGTTACTATCTCTGCTCCTGATAATTTGATAGCTTTGGCACATTCAGACATCGTTTTATACTTTCCAGTGCCAACAATTAATCTAGATTTAAATTTTTTTTTAGCAATGATGAGATTATCTTTTTTCATATTACCCTCCTCCTATAAAATGAACAATCTCAATTTTGTCGTTTTGATTTAATTTAATTTTGTTAACATTTTTTTTATCTATTATTTCTTCATTAAGTTCAATTGCTACTTTTTTCATAGGAATTTTAAGGTGTTTTATTAAATCTGAAAGTTTATATGTTTCAGAAATTGATCTGTTCTTACCATTTACTTTGATTTTTATTTTTTTCATCGTATATAAAAGCTGAATGAATAATAAAATAATTATTATTAACGGTCCAAATCTTAATCTATTAGGTGAAAGAGAACAATCACAATATGGATCAGGTAACTATGAACAACTTAAAGAAAATTGTTTAAAAAAATCAAAAGAAATTGGGCTTGACTGTGAATTTATCCAATCAAATTTGGAGGGAGATTTAGTAAATACAATTCAAGATGCACGTAAAAATTATGATGGAATGATTATAAATGCTGCTGCATTTACACATACTTCAGTTGCAATAAGAGATGCTCTTGAATTGTTCAAGAAACCAATAATTGAAATGCATATATCAAACATATATAAAAGAGAAGAATTTAGACATAAATCACTTATTAGTGGAGTTGCAACAGGTGGAATTTTTGGATTAGGCACTGAAGGATATATTTTAGCCATAATTTCATTACAAAAGCTTTTACAAAAATGAAAATAGATAAAAACATAATCAAAGAACTTAGTAATTATTTGGATGAATTTAATTTAACTGAAATAGAAATTACTGAAAAAGATACTAAAATTAAAGTTTCAAAAAATAACGTATCAATTAGCAATCAAACAATTCCAGCATCTGTAAACAATACAAATTTAACTGCTTCTTCCCAATCTACTGAAAGCGTTAAATCTGGTACAGAAATTACTTCTCCAATAATTGGAACCGCTTATCATGCGCCAGAACCCGGGGCAAAAAAATTTGTTGAAGTTGGTAAAAAAATTAAAAAAGGTGACACAATAATGATTGTTGAAGCAATGAAGACAATGAATCACGTCCCATCCACGCATGATGGTGTTGTAAAAGAGATTTGTGTTGATGATGGTCAGCCAGTTGAGTTTGGTCAAACAATTCTTATTTTAGAATAATTAATGTTCAAAAAAATTTTAATTGCAAATCGTGGAGAAATTGCAGTTAGAATTATAAGAGCATGTAAAGAATGGGGTATTGCAACTGTAGCAGTGCATTCAGATGTTGATAGAGAAAGCATGCATGTAAGAATGGCAGATGAAAGTGTCTGCATAGGTTCTCATCAACCAGCAAACAGTTATTTAAATATTCCTGCATTAATGTCTGCAATAGAACTGACTAATGCAGATGCTGTTCATCCAGGATATGGCTTCTTATCTGAAAATGCTAACTTTGCTAAAATTTTAGAGGAAAATAAAATTAAATTTATTGGTGCATCTTCAAAACACATCGAAATGATGGGAGATAAAATTCAAGCTAAAAGAATAGCTAAAGAAAATGGTTTACCAGTTATCGAAGGATCTGAAGGCGGTGTTAGGGATATTAATGAAGCAAAAGATCTTTGTAAAAAAATTGGTTTTCCTGTTCTAATTAAAGCCTCAGGTGGAGGTGGTGGAAAAGGTATGAAAATAGTACATAAAGAGGAAGAATTTGAAACATTGTTTTCTACTGCTAAATCAGAGGCACAAAAATACTTTGGAAACGACGAGGTATATATAGAGAAATTCTTTCAAAATCCAAGACATATAGAAGTTCAAATACTCGCAGGAAAAAATAGAGTTGTGCATTTGCATGAAAGGGATTGCTCTGTTCAAAGAAGACATCAAAAACTTATTGAAGAAACTCCTAGTCCTGTTTTGAATGATGAAATTAGAAAAGATCTTTTTGAAAAAACTGTAAAAATGGTCTCTAAAATTGGGTACATGGGGGCTGGTACAGTCGAGTTTATCTATGAAGATGGAAAGTTTTACTTTCTTGAAATGAATACAAGAGTTCAAGTAGAACACCCTGTTACAGAAATGGTGACAGGAGTAGATATTATCAAAGAACAAATTTGGATAGCATTTTCTGAGGAAACAGCATTAAAACAAAGCGATATTAACCCAAGAGGTCATGCTATTGAATGCAGAATAAACGCTGAAGATGCTAGTAAAAATTTTCAACCATCTCCAGGCGTTATAAGTATGTGTCACCAGCCATCTGGATTTAGAACAAGAGTAGATGGAGCTATATTTCAAGGTTACAAAGTTACTCCATATTATGACAGTATGGTTTGTAAGTTAATTTGTCATGGACGAAATAGAACAGAAGCTATTCAAAGAATGAATAGATCTTTGGATGAATTTGTAATTGAAGGTATTACAACCACTATTCCACTTCACAAAAAATTGTTAAATCATAAAAAATTTATCAATTCAGATTTTAATGTGAGCTGGCTAGATAAAGATACTATAGTTTAATAACATTTTATTAGCCACACATCATAAATAGGATGATCAAACGGAGTTATTGAAGGGCTCGAAGAAAACATCCATCCATTAAAAACAAAAACTTCATCATTGTTTTGATTTGATAAATCTCTGACTTGTATATAAGCAGTAATTTCTGGACTATCATCAAATTCAGAATTTTTACATTTTAAACTCTGAATTGATAAGTCTTTAAATTTTAGTAATTGACCATTTTTAAGTTTTAATGAAGTATTTTTAGAACTAATTTTATCTAAAATTTTAATTTCAGTAAAAGAACCTTCGAGTTGACTATTGGAATGTGAAATAGATGTAAATAGAAAAAAGAAGATTAGTAAGTAAAGAAAAAAACTATTCTTTCCAACTAGTATATTTTTTTTTAACACCATCTTTATTTTTATTTGGATAATACGCTTCTTCGGTACCAGTTAAATTGGATTGATGAGGTTTTTGCCATTCATATTTTTCTAGCTCATGTTTTTTTTCTATTTTATTAGGTGTAAAATGCATCCATGAGTACCACTCAACTGGAATTTTAGATGCATCAATAACATCAGAATATATTACCCATCTTTTTCCTTTTTTATCTTCATAATATTTGTTTCCAAACTGATCTGTACCAGCAAGTTTTCCAAAAAAAATTGTTTTTAATCTTGTCCCAAAAGTATCTTGATTCCACCAAGTGAAAATTTTTTTAAAAAGTGTCAACATGTTATTTTATTTTTTATTTCAATTAAAAATTGTAAAAATTAAATTAGACTAAAATTTGAATAAGTATATAAATTAAAAGAATCTATTTTCAAACTAATTTTAAACTGAGGTGAAATGGCAAAATATCTTGTAGAAACTTATTACACTTGTACCTTTAAGGTAAATCATTACTTAGACGACATAAATGAAACAGAGCTTAAAAACTTGGAAAAAAGAGATGATGGTAAATTCGAAGTTTTAGATGTCAAATTAGATAATAGAAAAACTAAAAGTTTAGATCCAAATAACAAAAAAGTAGTTGAAAATAAAAAAATTGAAATTGTCTCAAAAAGTGCAAGTGAAAATTCTATAAATAAAGAAACTGTCGTTCAAAACTTAAACAAAAACTCAGAAAAAGGTGGAAAAAGATTTAGTATGCCTGACAGACGAAAAGGCTATATTCAAAAAGCTACAATTGGAGATCATAAAGTTTATCTTCATACAGGTGAATATGAAGATGGAAAAATTGGAGAAATATTTATCGACACAAGTAAAGAAGGAGAACTAGTTAAGGCATTAATGAATAACTTTGCAATAGCAGTATCTTTAGGCCTTCAATACGGAGTACCATTAGATGAATTTATAAGTGCATTCGTGGGAACAAAATTTGAACCATCAGGTAAAGTACATGGAAATGATAGAATATTGAGCGCTACCTCTATTTTAGATTATATTTTTAGAGAGTTAGCTATATCTTACCAAAATAGAGAAGATCTTGCACATACTCCTGCAATTGGTGGAAACGATACGAATGATCAAGAAAATGAAGATCAAAATCAATTATTAAAAATTGTTAAGGATATTACTAGCAAAGGATTTGTAAGAAATAACTATAAAAAAAATCTAGTTGATTTATCTGATGTTAAAATAAGTCTTAAAGGTAAAAAATAATTTTATTTTTTATTTTTTAAAGACAAGTTCAATTCTTTTAACTGTTCAGGATTAACTTCAGATGGAGCGTTCATCATCAAATCCTGTGCATTTTGGTTCATTGGAAACATTGTTACTTCTCTAATATTTTTTTCATTAGCTAACAACATAACAATTCTATCGATTCCAGGAGCAATACCCCCGTGAGGTGGAGCACCGTAACTTAATGCATTTATCATACCACTAAATTTTTCATCTACTTGCTGCTTATCGTAACCAGCAATTGAGAATAACTTATACATAAGTTCGGGTTTATGATTTCTTATAGCGCCGGAAGATAATTCAATACCATTACAAACAATATCGTATTGATAAGCCAATAGTTCTAGAGGATTTTCAAGTTCTTTTTCTGTCAAATCACCTTGTGGCATAGAGAATGGATTATGACTAAATTCAATTTTATTGGTTACTTCATCTCTTTCAAACATTGGATAATCAACTATCCAGCAAAACGCGAAAATATCTTCATCAATTAAATCTAAATCTTCTGCAATTTTATTTCTTGCCTGAGAAGTTATTTTTTCTAATTCATTTTGTTTGCCACAAGCTAGAAAAATACTGTCCCCTACTTCTGCATTAGTTAAATTCATTATTTCTTGCAATGCTTCTTTGGTGAAAAATTTTCCTATAGGTCCTTTACCAGATAACTCAGTATCTTTTTCAAATGTAAAATAAGCCAAACCTGATGCTCCTTGTTCTTTGGCCCATTTATCAATATTATCAAAAAAGCTTCTTGGTTTATCCTTAGTATTTTTTGTTATTATGCATCTTACTCTTGAACCAGATTTTACTAACTTTTTAAATATTTCAAAAGATACATCTTCTCTTGTAAATATTTCAGTAATATCATTTATAATAAGTGGATTTCTTAAATCAGGTTTATCACTTCCATATTTTAACATTGCTTCTTTGTAAGAAATTCTTGGAAACTTATCGTTTAATAATTTTTTATTCGAAAATGTTTTAAAAGTATTAACCATTAATTTTTCAACAACATTAAAAACATCTTCTTGTTCTACAAAAGACATTTCTAAATCTAGTTGATAAAATTCACCTGGACTTCTGTCTGCTCTTGCATCCTCATCCCTAAAGCAAGGGGCTATTTGAAAATACTTATCAAAACCAGATACCATAATTAGTTGTTTAAATTGTTGTGGCGCTTGAGGTAACGCATAAAACTTTCCTGGATTTAATCTACTTGGAACTAAAAAATCTCTAGCACCCTCAGGACTAGAGGATGTTAGTATTGGTGTTTGGAATTCCAAAAAACCTAATTTAGTCATTTCATTTCTAATGTGTGAAATAACTTTTGATCTTAAGATTATATTTTCATGTATTTTTTTTCTTCTTAAATCCAAAAATCTATATTTTAGCCTTATTTCCTCAGCATATTCTTGATCACTAAAAACTGGCATCGGTAATTCTTTGCAAGAACCTAGTTCTTCGTAAGTATCAATTTTTACCTCAATTTCTCCTGTGCCTATTTCTTTGTTAATTGTATCTTCAGATCGAGTTACAACCTTACCTTCGATTTTAACTACAGTTTCTAATTGAGTTTTTTCTAAGTTTGTGAAATTTTTATTATCCTTATCTATAATACATTGTGTGACACCGTAATTATCTCTTAAATCTATAAATAATAAATTGCCATGATCTCGTTTTTTATTGATCCAGCCTGAAAGAAATACTTTTTTATCAACGTCTTCTTTTCTTAATTCGTTACAAGTATGTGTTCTATATTTACTCAATTAATCTCCTAAAGCTTCTTTAATAATTTTAAAATCGATTGGTTTTTTCCTTTTTAAACTAATTTCGTCGATCTTATATATGAATTCAGATATTTTGCCATAGGATCTATCTATTCTTTTTATAATGAAATCTATTAATTTCTTATCAATTGATATCTGACGATCAGAAAGATTTTTTAATATTAGGGCATATAATAAATCATCCTCAGGCTTATCAATCTTTGATAAAATAAAATTTTTAGCTCTAGAATTTAAATCATTTAATTCAAAGGAGTAATCAACTATGGGTTTAGTTGAAGTAACAATTAAGTATTTGTTGTCTTGCTCAATATTGTTCAAAAAAGTAAATAATAACTTTTCATCAATATTTTTATTTAAATCTTCAATAATTATATTTTCATAGATTTTAATTTTTTTTAAATATTCATTACTAATATCAGCTGCGTTTATTTTAATACCCTTAAATTTATGTAGAAAAATATTAATTAAATGAGACTTTCCAGAAAATTTTTCGCCAATTAAATTTATAAAATTTTTTTCCCATTTAGGCCAACTATTCAATAATAAAAATGAAAATTCATTAGATTTAGATACATAAAAATCCTGATCTTGAAAGTTTTGTTCATAATCAAATTTTAAGATTTCTTGATTTAAAGATTTCATTCTAATACCCAAATTTTATTTTTGATTTCAAAAAAATAATCATAATCTTTCATCACATTTAAGAACTGATCTCGGGTACCATTAA
>NZ_JBNAJY010000023.1:0-13012 GCF_052047595.1 Candidatus Pelagibacter sp. HIMB1715
TAATTAACCTTTATTATATCTATAATTTTATTTAATTGGTCTAAATCTTTATATTCAAAACTTATTTTACCCTTATTTCTTTTATTGTTTTGTATATCAACGTTTAAACCAATTTTGTTAGATATAGATAATTCAAGAGCAATAATATTGGTATCTTTTGTTGTGATAAGTTTTTTCTTGTTTTTAAAAATTTTTACAAAATTTTCTGTTTGTCTTACAGACAATTTTTTTTCAATAATTTTATTCGCAACAAAACTAGCATTTTCAAGACCAACTAAAATTTTAGCATGACCAGCTGTTAGTTTTTGATTTTCGATTAATTTTATTACATCACTTGGTAATGTTAAAAGTCTCAAAGAATTAGCAATATAACTTCTGCTTTTTCCAATAAATTTTGATACTTTTTCTTGATCATAGGAAAAATCATCAATTAATTTTTTATAAGCTTGAGCTTCTTCGAGAGGATTTAAATCATGTCTTTGAACATTTTCTACAATTGCAAATTCCAAAGATTTTAAATCATCAACTTCTGTAACTAAAACAGGAACATCGTGAAGACCAGCTCTTTGAGCTGCGAGCCATCTTCTCTCTCCAGCTATTATTTCAAATTTTGATTTATCATTATTTGATTTTCTTACAATGATTGGCTGTATCATTCCTCTTTCTTTAATAGATTTAGTTAAATCTTCTAAATTATTTTCATCAAATATTTTTCTTGGTTGATACTTATTTGGAACAAGATTACTTACTTGTACATGATTAGTTGGGGATTCTACTTTTACTTCGCCAATAAGTGAGGACAAACCTCTTCCTAGACCTTTTTTAATTTTATCCATTAAGCAGCACTTCCTATTGTTGTTTCTTGATTTATAAATTCATCTGTAAAACTAAAATACGACTTACTACCCGGACATGACTTATCATAAATCAAAACTGGCATTCCATGAGAAGGTGCTTCTGATAATCTAACATTTCTTGGTATTACTGTTGAATAGACTTTATCACTAAAATAATCTCTTGCTTCTTTTTCAACTTGTGAAGATAACTTATTTCTCTTGTCATACATTGTTAAAAGTATACCTCTGATTTTTAATTCTGGATTTAAACTTACTTTTATTCTTTCAATTGTTTTCATAAGCTGAGTTAGACCTTCAAGAGCAAAAAATTCTGTCTGTAAAGGAACTAGAAGCGACCCTGAACATACAAGGGCCATAACTGTCAACAAGCTAAGTGAAGGTGGGCAGTCTATCAATATATAATCATAGGATCCTCTAGAATCATTTAAATAAGCCGCTAATTTACGCTTTAAAATAAAAGCTCTATTTATATCATCAGCTGTTTCAACCTCTAGACCTGATAAGTCAACATTAGAAGTTACCAAATCCAAATTTTCAAACTGTGTTTTTTTGATTGCTTGATTAATTTCTTTAGTTCCATTCAAAACCCCATAGATTGTATCGCTTGAGTTTTCCATATTAGATAATCCAAGACCTGTAGTTGCATTTCCCTGAGGATCTAGGTCTATAACTAAAATTTTTTTATTATGTTGTGATAGTCCAGCTGCAAGATTTATTACAGTTGTAGTTTTTCCCACCCCACCCTTTTGATTTATGACTGAAATAATTTGCATTTAATTTTTTTCAATTTCTTTTTAATTTTTTTTTTTAATTTTTTTTATATTTATCAAAAATGAATCCTTACTTGTTAAACTTTTCTTTTCTATATATTCCAAATTCCATTTTTTTTTAGAATTTTCAAAAACTTGTTTTCCACTTTTGCCCATAAAGAAAATTAAATTTTTATATTTAGAAAAATTTTCATAAACTAAATCTAAAACAACAGGCATAGGTTTAAATGCTCTCGACATAATTGTTCCTGTCTCTAATTTTTTTATCTCAAAAATATTTTTTTGAAAAACTTTTGTATTTAAATTTAATTTTTCTGAGACTTCTTTCAAAAAATGGCTTTTATGGTAGCTTTTTTCATATAAATGCACATTCATTTTATTTTTCATGTTTTTTAGTATAATTGCTACTATAATGCCTGGTAAACCAGCTCCAGATCCTAAATCTGTGGTTGTATTACAATTTAAATCAACAAAATCAATTATTTGTGCTGAATCTATTATATGGCGCTCAATTATTGCATTTTTTGATGCTGTATTTTTACCAATTATGTTAATTTTTTTATTTTTTTCTAGAATTAGAGATATATAGTTTTCAAAATCTAAAAATGTTTCACGTGAAACATTTAGATCATTAAGTCTAGAGTAAGAATTTAAAATTTCTTGATCCATTAAGCTATATGCTTAATAGACTTTCTTTTTAGGTGTGACAACAAAATATATACAGCTGCTGGAGTTATTCCATCAATTCTTAAAGCTTGACCCATAGTTTTAGGCTTTATTTCTTTAAATTTAGCTTTAACCTCATTAGACAAACCTGAAAGCCCATCATAATTAATTTTATCAGGAATAATTAAGTTCTCATCCCTCTTAAATGCTAAAATATCTGCTTTTTGCTTCTTTAAATACCCCCTGTAATGAGCATTAATTTCTACTTGTTCATCAATTTCTTTAGTAAAATATGGTATTTCAGGCCATATTTCTCGAATTATACTCATATTTACGTCTTTTTGAGTTAGCACCTCATTTGAAGACCTCAATATTCCATCCTTCGCTATTTTAATCCCAAATTTTTCTGCTTTAGATGGTGAAATACTAGATTTATTCATTTTTAAATTGATTTTTTCAATTTTATCAAATTTATCCAAATATAAAGCTTTTCTTTCCTCTCCAATTAACCCAATTTCTATTCCCTTAGCTGTTAGTCTTTGATCTGCATTATCTGCTCTCAAACTTAATCGATATTCTGCTCTTGATGTAAACATACGGTATGGCTCCGCAACTCCCTTAGTAACTAAATCATCAATCATTACACCAATATAGGCATCGGATCTATCAAGGATAAAAGGCTCAGAATTTTTAACAGATAAAGCTGCATTTATACCGGCTATAAGGCCTTGCGCAGCTGCTTCTTCATATCCTGTTGTTCCGTTAATCTGCCCAGCAAGATAAAGATTGCTGATCTTCTTAGTTTCAAGGGTCAAGAATAGTTCACGTGGATCTATATAGTCATATTCTATTGCATATCCTGGTCTTATAATTCTAACACTTTCTAAACCATTGATATTATTACATATTTCTTCTTGAACTTCTTTTGGTAGCGATGTGGAGATCCCATTTGGGTAAATTGTGTGATCATTAAGCCCTTCTGGCTCTAAAAAAATCTGATGACGAACTTTATCTGCAAATTTTACTATCTTGTCTTCTATAGATGGACAATATCTTGGACCTACTCCTTTTATATTACCCGAGTACATTGCACTTTTAGATAAATTTTTTTCTATAATTTTATGAACCTTCTCATTGGTATAAGTCATTCGACACGACACTTGTTTGTTTAAATTTTTTTTAGTTAGGAAAGAAAAAAAATAAGGATCATCATCTGCAAATTGTTCTTCAAGGTTTTCAAAATTAATCGTTCTTGCATCTAACCTCGGAGGTGTTCCAGTTTTTAATCTTCCAATTTTAAAATCATATTTTGCCAATTGTTCACTTAAACCTGTTGAAGGTTTTTCATCGTACCTACCTGCTGGTGTTCTTTCATCACCTATATGTATCAAACCATTTAAAAAAGTTCCTGTTGTTAGTATTAACTTGTTGCATGATATCTTTTTACCTTCTTTAGTTTCAAAACCGCTTATAGTGTTTTTATTAAAAATAAACTTTATTACAGAATCTGAAAAAATGCTTAAATTACAGTAGTTTATAAGTTTTTTTTGCATAAATTTTCGGTAAAGTGCTCTATCTGATTGAGTTCTTGGTCCACGTACAGCTGGACCTCTGCTTCTATTTAATAATCTAAATTGTATGCCTGATTTATCTGCAACATCTCCCATAACACCATCAAGTGAATCTATTTCTCGAACCAAATGACCTTTACCCAAACCACCAATTGCAGGGTTACATGACATCTCACCTATTGTTTCTATTTTATGGGTGAATAGGGCAGTGTTAACTCCAAGTCGAGCAGAAGCTGCAGCTGCTTCACATCCTGCGTGCCCACCACCGATTACAACTACATCAAATGACAAATCATTTTTCATGGGTTGAATTTATATGTGAATACATAATTTACAAGATAGGCTTAATTTTTTGTAAATAAACGTTAATTATCAATAGTTTTGGATAAAAGATGTCTAAAAAATAAGGAAAATAGGGGATTACTTACCGATGCAAAAATCGTTGAAAATACTACCTAATATCTCCTCTACATCAACTTTTCCAACGATCATACCCAAATGTCTAGTAGCTAATCTTAGATCTTCTGCTGCTTTATCAAAATCTTCTATTTCTTTTTTTTTATTAAAGTTATTCAAATGGTCTAAACACTGTTCTAAATGTTGTCTGTGTCTTTCTCTAGTAATTAAAATATCATCACTAGTTATAAATTTATTTTTTAAATTATTTTTTATTTTTGAAATTAGTTCATCAATATTTTTATTATCTTTAATTGAGATTAAAACATGATTTATATTTTTTATTTCTGAATCAATTTCTTCTTCTAAAAGATCAGATTTATTTATAACTAAAATTGCATTTTCATCTAATAAACCCTTCAAAACATCAGTAAATTCAAGGCTTTTTGCATCTACGACTACAAGCTTTAAATCTGCTTCTTCTGCTCTATTTAAAGATAATTTAATACCTTTTTTTTCTATCTCATCTTTAGAGTCTCTTATTCCAGCAGTGTCAGATATTATTACAGGATAACCATCTATATTAAGATGAGTTTCGATAACATCTCTTGTAGTGCCGGCTATTTCAGAAACAATTGCAACATCTCTATTTGATAAATGATTTATTAAACTAGATTTCCCTGCATTAGTAGGTCCAAGAATTGCAATCTTAAAACCTTCTCTTATTCTTTCTCCAACTTTTTGATCATTTAAAATCTTTTCAATTTTTTGAATAACATCATTTGAATCATTTTTGATTTCATCCAAGATATTGTTTGGCAAATCTTCGTCTGGAAAATCAATTTTAGCTTCAACATGAGACAAAATTTTTAAAAGTTTTTCTCTTAAAAAATTGAATTGATCTGCAGACTTGCCATTCATAATTTTAATTGCTTGTTGTCTTTGAATTTCTGTTTCAGATGAAATTAGATCAGCTATACTTTCTGCTTCTAATAAGTTTATTTTTCCATTTTGAAATGCAAGTTTAGTAAATTCTCCAGGCTCAGCTAATCTACAATTTTCAATTTGAGAAATAGAAGAGTGCAGGGCATCTACTACAGCTTTACTACCGTGAACTTGAATTTCTGCCATATCTTCACCTGTGTAGCTCTCAGGCCCAGGAAACCACAGTATTAGACCTTCATCAATTAGCTCAGAAGTGTTGATTTTATTGATTTTTCTTAATGTTGCTACTCTTGGCATTGGTAATTCTTTACCAGTTAAAAGCCTAATTACATTTGAAGTTTCAATACCCGAAATTCTAATTACAGCAATACCGGAAACCCCAGGTCCACTTGATAAAGCATAAATAGTCACAATCCTATTATAGCTTCTAAATTATTTTTGTGTAAAAATTAATTATGATTATATGGCTTGCATCTTACCCGAAAAGTGGGAACACGTGGGTAAGAGCAATTATTTCATCTCTTTTATTTTCTGAGGACGGAAATTTTGATTTTAATTTAATAAAAAATATAAAACAATATCCCATAAAAGATCAATTTAAAGAATTCATAACTAATTTTGAGGACTTAAACGAAATTAAAAAATATTGGGTTACAACACAAGAAAAAATAAATTTAGACAATCAAATTAAGTTTTTAAAAACTCATCATTTAAATTGTAAAATAGGTGAATATAATTTTACAAATAAGGATAACACTTTAGCAACTATTTACATAGTCAGAGATCCACGAAATTTAGTAAGCTCTATTTCAAATCATTTTGACTATTCTTTAGAAGAGTCAAAAAATTTTATTCTTTCACAAAAATTTATTGGTGGAAACAAAGTTTTGGGTGATTTAAATAAGAATTATCTTCCTACTATTTTGGGAAGTTGGAAAGAACACTATAGATTTTGGAAAAATACAAATGAAAATTTTCTGCTAATTAAGTATGAAAATTTAATCAGCCAACCAAAAATTGAACTTGAAAAAATAATCGTGTTTTTGAAAAGATATATTCAAATTAAAACAAATGAAGAAAAAAATAAAAAAATTCTTGAGAGCACAAGTTTTGAAAATCTAAAAAATCTTGAAATAAAAGGAAATTTTAATGAAAATGCTTATCAAGCACCTGGAAAAAAAATAACCTTTTTTCATTTAGGGCCAAAAAATAATTGGAAAAAACTTTTAGATGACAAAATAACTAGGGAGTTAGAGTTAAAACTTGAAAATGAAATGAAAGAATTGGGTTACCTATAATACGTCAAAGTCCATCTAAGATGGTTTATTCATAGAATTAAAGAATTCTGAATTATTTTTTGTATCTTTTAATTTCGAGCTTATAAACTCAATTGCATCCATGGTTCCCATCGGAGCAATTATTCTTCTAAGTACATTCATTTTCTGCAGATCGTTTTTATCGAATAATAATTCTTCTCTTCTCGTTCCAGACTTAGTTATATCAATTGCAGGATAAATTCTCTTATCGGCAATTTTTCTATCTAAAACAGTTTCGCTATTACCTGTTCCTTTGAATTCCTCGAAAATAACCTCATCCATTCTGCTCCCTGTATCAATTAGGGCAGTAGAAATAATAGTTAACGACCCACCTTCCTCGATATTTCTTGCTGCCCCAAAAAATCTTTTTGGCCTCTGAAGTGCATTTGCATCTACACCTCCTGTTAAGACTTTTCCTGAACTTGGTATTACAGCGTTATATGCTCTTCCTAATCTTGTTATTGAATCTAATAATATCACAACATCTTTTTTATGTTCTGTTAATCTTTTGGCCTTTTCTATTACCATTTCAGCGACAGCAACGTGTCTTTGTGCGGGTTCATCAAAAGTAGAGCTGATCACTTCACCTTTTACAGTTCTTTGCATGTCTGTAACTTCCTCTGGACGTTCATCTATCAACAAAACTATCAGATAACACTCCGGGTAGTTTTTAGCTATTGAGTTTGCTATACTTTGCAGAATCATAGTCTTTCCAGCTTTTGGTGGTGAAATAATAATTGATCTTTGCCCTTTTCCAATTGGGCTAACTAGATCAATTAATCTTGGTGTAAGATCAGGTTTTTTTTCTACCTTGGTTGTTTCGATTTCCATAACCAATTGCTTATCTGGATATAATGGCGTTAAGTTATCAAATGCAATTTTATGTCTTGCCTTTTCTGGCTCTTCAAAATTAATTTTGCTTACTTGTAATAATGCAAAATATCTTTCACCTTCTTTAGGAGCTCTTACTGGTCCTTCGACAGTATCTCCCGTTCTTAAACCAAACTTTCTTATTTGGCTTGGGCTTACATATATGTCATCTGGCCCTGGAAGATAGTTAGATTCCATTGCTCTAAGAAAACCAAAACCATCTTGTAAAAGCTGTAAAACACCCACACCAGTAATTTCCTCTTTTTCTGCAACTTTTTTAAGGATAGCAAAAAGAATTTCTTGCTTTCTCAGTGTGCTGGCATTCTCAATTCCAAGCTCTTCTGCTTGTGTAATGAGCTGTTCAGATGATTTAAGTTTTAGTTCTTGAATGTTCATGATTAAATTTTTGATAAGGACTTATCAATGAACATAATATATATGGTGATTTAATTATTTCAACCCTAGATTGGCTTAAATATAGCTAAAAATACGACAATAATTAATATTAAAGTTGGTATTTCATTAATAATTCTAAAGAATTTTGCAGATCTTGTGTTTGTAGAATTTTTTAAACTAACAAGACATTTCCTCAAAAAGTCATTATAGGCTGATAGTAAAATTAGCAAAATAATCTTTATTTGAAACCACAGCTGTGAAAAAATTTCTATTCCATTTAAATAAATTAAAACTAATCCAAACACCCAAGTGAATATCATTGCGGGACTCATAATATAAAAGAATAATTTTCTCTCCATAACTTCAAATATCTCGGTAGCTTCTATTTTTTCTTTATTCTCGACATGATAAACAAAAATTCTTGGTAAATATAAAAGACCGGCCATCCAGGAAACAACTGCTATTAAATGTAGAGATTTAAATAGTAAATATGTATTCATTAATTAAAGATTTTTTTCTATTAAAGACTTTATTAAAAATATATGATCGTCATTATCATTTAAACATGGAACCATATCAAAATTTTGTCCACCAGCATTTATAAAACTTTCTTTACCTTGAATTAAAATCTCTTCTAATGTTTCTACACAGTCAGATGAAAAACCTGGACATATTGTAAGAATATTCTTAGTTCCTTCTTTAGGTAAATTTTCTAGAGTTTTGTCGGTATATGGCTGAAGCCACTCTTGTGGACCAAATCTTGATTGAAAAGTAGTTTGAATTTTAATTGAATTAAATTTTTCTGACATAAGTCTTGTTGTTTTATGACAATAACAATGATAAGGATCTCCTTTATCAAAATATTTTTTTGGTATTCCATGATAAGAAGCTATAATTAAATCCGGTTTCCAATTAATTTCATTAATTTTTTTATTAATCGAATTAACCAATGAATCAATGTATAAAGGATTAGATTCATAGTGTGGAATTATTTTTAAAGAAGGTTGCCATCTCATTTTCATTAAAGTCCTATAAACTTCATCACAAACTGTGGCTGTTGTTGCTGCTGCATATTGAGGATAAAGAGGAAGGATGACTAAATTTTCACAGCCCATTTCATGTAATTTATATATCTTGGTTTTGATACTTGGGTTGCCATACCTCATCGCAAAATCAACAATTATATTTTCTTTTTTTAATACTTGAGAAATTTTTTCACTTTGTTTTTTTGTGTAATAAAGGAGAGGAGACATATTTTCATTTTTCATCCAAATTTCTTTATAAGCCTTAGCAGTTTTAGATGGTCTAAATGTTAAAATAAACAAGTTAAGGATTAAGTGCCAAATTATAGGGTTAACTTCTATAACTCTTCTGTCTGAAAGAAATTCTTTTAAATATTTTCTTATATCAAACCAATTAGTTGAATCTGGTGTGCCCAAGTTAATTATAAGAACACCTGTTTTTCCATATTTTATTGGTGGATGATTTTTATCCATACTTTAATTATTTTTTACTATTTTTATTAAATTCTCGACCATTTCGGGGTTAGTTTCAGGAAGAATACCATGTCCCAGATTAAATATATACGGATGATCTTTAAAAATTTCTAAATATTTAGATGTCTCCTTTTTTAAATTTTCATAATTAGTTAAAAGGACTTTTGGATCTAAACCGCCTTGAATAGGAATTTTTATATCTTTAAGTATTTTTTTTGGATTAACGTTATAATCAATACTTATTGCGTCAGGTTTAACGATATCACAAAATTCTTTATAATTTTTAATCTCTCTTGGAAAACATATTACTGGTACATTTAAAGATTTAATATATTCCACCAAATTTAAAGTAGGTGTGTAAATATAATTTGGAAGATCTTTTTCTTCTAGTAAACCAGCCCAACTATCAAAAATTTGAATAACGTTTGCACCGTTATCTATTTGATTTTTAATATGAACTTTTAAAAATTTTTCTATAATTAATAAAATTCTGTTTATTAAAAATTCATCTTTAAAAAAATTTTGATTCAAATCTTTTTTTGGTGATTTTAAATTAATCATGTAGACTAAAAGTGTCCAGGGGGCACCTATAAATCCAATAGTATTTTTATCTTTTACAATTGGATCAGAACTTACTTTTTTAATTGCTTTATAAACAGGATATATTTTTTCAATAAAATCTATTTCATCTAATTTTGCTATCTCATTCAAATTTATATTATCTAATTTAGGACCAAAATTTTTCTCAAATTTTACTTTTTGACCAAGACCATAAGGCAACATTAATATATCTGAAAAGATTATTGCGGCATCAATATTAAATCGTTTTAATGGTTGTAATGTTATTTCAGCTGATAAATTATCGTTTAAACATAAATTAATAAAATCAGGATTATTCTTTCTAATTTCTCTAAACTCGGGAAGATATCTTCCAGCTTGTCTCATTATCCATATTGGATTAAACGAAGTATCTTTGTTAGTAATCACTTGGTTTAAAGGTTTCATATAAAAGTCTTATTTATTATTGTAGTATTAATATATCTTGTTAATAAAGGTGATTATTTTTTATAAACATTATACCCACAATTTACCAACATGTTTGTTGATTAAAATTGTTTAAAATGAAGCTTTTTTTGATGATTTTAATTTTAGTGGATTGTTTTAGTCAATTTATTATTATTGTTGATAAAAATCAGGTTTTACAAGTGATATCAAAAAAATATAAAATTGTATAATCTAGTTAAAATAATACAATTTTATTAACAGTTTATTAATGAACAGTACATATCAAATTTATTTAATATCTGACTCAACTGGAGAAACTTTAGATAGGATATTCTTAGCTCTTAAAGCACAATTTTTAAACATAGAATATAAAATTCACTCTTATTCTTTTACAAGAACAGAAAATCAAATTTTAAAAATTTTAGAAGACGCAAAACAATATGAAAATTCCATAATTTTATATACTATTGTTGATAACAGTCTTGCTAAATATTTAGCGAATGTAAGTGAAAAAAAAAAGATTCCTTGTTTTGGTATATTAGGTAATCTAATTCTAAATTTTTCTAAGATTCTAAACCAAAAAGCATCGCATGAACCAAGTGGACAACATGTTTTAAATGATGAATATTATAACAGAATTGAAGCTATACAGTTTACCATGAATCATGACGATGGAAATTTAATTAATGAAGTTGATAAATCTGACATTATTCTTGTAGGAGTCAGTAGAACAAGTAAGACACCAACTTCAATTTATTTAGCAAACAAAGGCTTTAAAACTTCAAACATTCCACTAGTAAATGAAAATTCTTTGCCGGTTAATCTCAAAAAAAATCCTCATAAAACCTGTGTAGTCGGGTTAAGTACAGAACCAGAAAGATTAGCCGATTTAAGAAAAAATAGAATGAATTCATTAAAAAAAACCGAAAGTATGAATTACACTAATTTAGAAAATATTAAAAAAGAAGTTCTTGAAGCAAAAAAAACATTTCAGAAATATAAATGGCCACTTATAGATGTTACAAGAAAATCAGTTGAAGAAACCGCCGCCTCTATAATTAAAATACACGAAATATATTCAAACAATGCTAAATAAAATTATTTTAGCGTCTAAAAGCAAGGTTAGAAAAAATATTTTAGACAAAAATAATATAGAAAGTATTGTGGAACATTCAAACGTTGATGAAAATATTGTAAAATTATCTTTACTTAAAGAGAATGCTAGCCCAGAAATAATTTCAAAAAATTTAGCAGAGTTAAAAGCAAATAAAGTTAGTACTAAAATTCATGATAAAATAGTACTTGGTGCAGATAGTGTCATTGATTTAGATGGTGAATTAATTTCAAAACCTACTAGTAGAGAAGAGGCAATGAAAATATTAAAAAAACTTAATGGAAAGTCTCATTTTTTAATAAGCTCTGTTTGTATTTCAAAAAATGGTGTGATGATTTGGAACCATACTGATAAAGCAACCCTGATAATGAAAAATTTTTCAGATTCAGAATTAGCAGAATATTTATCCAAGATATCGGATAAAAACCTTTACGCGTACAATGTTTATCAAATCGAAGGTGAGGGCAGAAATTTATTCAGTAGCATAGAAGGGGATGAAGATACAATAATGGGTTTACCTATAAAAAAAATTAAAGAATATTTAAATTTACAAAAATGAAAAAATATTTTGTAATTGGTAATCCAATTAATCATTCATTGTCTCCTAATCTTCATAATTATTGGTTAAAAGAAAATAATATTAATGCTGCTTATGATAAAATTAAATTAGAAAAAAATGAGATAGCAAATTTTATAAATGAAATTAAAAACCAAAAAATAAGTGGTTGTAATGTAACCGTCCCATTCAAAAAAAATGTAATACCCTTCTTAGATAAATTAAGCAGAGAAGCAGATCAAACACAATCGGTTAATACCATAACTTTTGAAGATGGTTGTACAGTGGGACATAATACAGATATTTTTGGTTTTCAAAAAGCAATCGAAGCTACAAATTATAATATTAAAGATAAAAAAATTTTTATTTTGGGTGCGGGAGGTGTTTGCCCTTCAATAATTTTTGCTTTAAATAAAATGAATGTCTTTAAAATAATAATAAGTAATAGAACTATTCAAAAAGCAGAAAATTTAAAAACACAGTTTGATAATGTTGATATTGTTGAATGGGGTAATTGCCCAGCCTTTGATGTCATTATAAATGCTACGAGTTTAGGCTTAAATAATGAAAAAATAAATTTAAATTTTTCTAATACAATTAATGATAAATTATTTTATGATACAATTTATAATCCAACAGAAACCAACTTTTTAAAAGAAGGAAAAAAACTTGGAAACCATACAGAAAATGGAAAATTAATGTTTATATACCAAGCGGCCGAAGCATTTAAATTGTGGCACAAAATTGAACCAAAATTTAATAAAGAAATGTTTAAACTGTTAGAAAATGATTAGAATATGTGTTCTTGGAGATATTGGTTCTGGAAAAACTTATGTAGCAAATAATTTTGGCCACCCTGTTTTTAATGCTGATTTTGAGGTATCTAAGATATATAAAAACAATAAAAAAATCTTTTTTAAACTAAATAAAATATTACCTAATTATATAACTTCTTTTCCAATAGATAAAAATGAAATTACTAACGCAATTTTAATTAATAACCTTAATTTACAAAAAATAATTAACATTGTTCACAAAGAAGTTAGAAAAAAAT
>NZ_JBNAJY010000024.1:0-5808 GCF_052047595.1 Candidatus Pelagibacter sp. HIMB1715
AAATTGTTGCGTTAGGAGGCATTTCTATAAAT
The DNA here is from genome assembly GCF_052047595.1 of Candidatus Pelagibacter sp. HIMB1715. Lineage (NCBI taxonomy): Bacteria > Pseudomonadati > Pseudomonadota > Alphaproteobacteria > Candidatus Pelagibacterales > Candidatus Pelagibacteraceae > Candidatus Pelagibacter > Candidatus Pelagibacter sp. HIMB1715. The sequence continues at coordinate 33 of NZ_JBNAJY010000024.1, forward strand.
AATATCAAAAAAATTAGATTATTAGATAACCCTGAAATTGCGGGTATTTCTTTTTTTGAATAAAAAAAAGGCCTCTTAAAAGAGGCCTTTTTTAACTTAATTCTAAACTAAATTAGAATGCAAATGATGCACCAAGAGTCCATTTTTCGAAATCTTGGTTACTATTTGTTCCAAAATTAGCATTTTCAGCATCATGTATACCAGCTGAAATTGTCATACCACCTGCAGTATAAGAAGCAGAGATTGTCTCATATTCTGCATCAGAAGTTGCACCTTCTTGAGTGATATCTTCCATACCGTATGTGATAGAGATTTCATCATTAACTGTGTAAGACACCGCAAATGATTCTAAGTCATAGTCACTGCTTGCAGCTTCGATGTCTGTAGCTAAATCTGAGTATGAAAGTGTTACAGGTCCATATGCCCATGATGCTTTTATCACAGTTTCTGTACCACTTTTAGCTTCAGTTGCTCCAACTACATCAGCTTCCGCATAATTTAATGTTAGACCATAATCAGCGTTAGAGTAAGCAGCACCTAAACCAGTTCCTGAAGTTCTGTTACTACCTTGAGGTTGGTAAGAAGCATTCACAGTTAAACCTTCCATTAACTCTGGAGATGAGTAGTAGAATGAATTATCTCCAGCAGTTGCTGTTGCAGTATCACCTTGTTTGTTAACTTGTGCTGATGCATTAGTTAAACCATCAAACTTATCCCAGATGTCTCCAGCTGCAGATTTATCAATATTATTAGCAGTTGTCGTTCCACCTTCACCGTTTAATGTAAGTGTTCCCATCATATCAGTGCTTATAGAGACTGAATGACTATCAAAAGGACCTGGATCACCATCACCTTGGTCAAGAACAAATGATAAAGATACGTTAATACCATTATCTAATTCTCCACCACCAGAAAAAGTTAACTGATTACCCATTGAGTAGCCTGTTCCAGCGTTTAATTGTTCACCAGAAAAACCTTCTACGTTCATACTCGCTGAACCAGTTACACTCATTTCACCAGCATTTGCTGATACTGAAACAAGTGATGCTGCTAAAGCAGTAAGACCTATTTTTTTTATGTTGTTCATATTAATTACTCCTTGTTAAATTGTTATTATTAATAATAAACATAGTGTTTTTACAATAATTAGAACTATATTTGACATCAATACTCTAAAATTTCGTAAATTTTTAAATATTGTTGTATTTTTACAACATATTTAGCTTTTTGTATTAATTATGCTAAATTTTGTTATTTGTTGTATAAAAAATACAATGAAAACCGTCTTTAAAACACAATCCATAAAAAATTTGCTTTTTATAACCATACTATCAATTTGCTTAGTTGGATGTAATGGAAAATTACCTGGTGGTGACGCAAGAAAATTTCCTGCGGATCCGGAACTAAGAGTAAAACAAAATTTAGAAGAAGGTAGAGGATTTAGACTTTCTGAATTTGGAAATAACAATAGTGGAACTTTTGAATTTGCAAGTTCAAATGAACTTTGGAGAGCTTCGCTGGATGTTGTTGATTTCATGCCATTACTATCAGTCAATTATAGTGGAGGAATTATAATTACAGATTGGTATTCCTCAGAGGAAAATTCAAATGAATATATTAAAATATCTATAAGATTTCTTACAAATGAAGTTAGGTCAGATGCTCTTGATATTAAAATTTTTAATAAAAAATGTAATTCAAACTTAATAAGTTGTAAAATTTCTCAAAACGAAAGTATATTAAATATAGAATTAAAAAAAGAAATCTTAAAAAAAGCCTCTGTATACAAAAAAGAAAATACTGAAAAAAATAAAAAAGAATATAAAACAAGAAGAAAAACAAAAAACTATTACAAATAGTAAAATTTAAAATTAATTTATAAAAATTCAGTGGAACGTTATAATTTTAAATTAGTTGAAGAAAAATGGCAAAAATATTGGTTTGAAAATAAAAGTTTTGCTGTTGATGTAAATAAAAATAAAAAAAAATTTTATTGCCTTGAGATGTTTCCATATCCATCTGGAAGAATTCATATGGGTCACGTAAGAAATTATACAATTGGGGATGTACTTGCTAGATATAAATCTTTAAAAGGTTACAATGTTTTACATCCTATGGGTTGGGATTCTTTTGGTATGCCAGCTGAAAATGCAGCTAGACAAAACAATTTAAATCCTAAAGATTGGACAGAGTCTAATATTTCAGTAATGAAAGCTCAATTAAAAAAGCTAGGTCTTTCAATTGATTGGGATAGAGAAATCTCAACTTGTTCTACAACATACTATAAACATCAACAAAAATTTTTTTTAGAACTTTATGATAAAGGTCTTGTTTATCGCAAAGAAAACTATGTTAACTGGGATCCAGTTGACAAAACTGTTTTGGCAAATGAACAAGTAATAGATGGCAAAGGCTGGAGATCAGGTGCTACTGTAGAAAGAAGAAAATTAAATCAATGGTTTTTTAATATTACAAAATTTTCAAATCAATTACTTGATGGCTTAGATTCACTTAAAGAATGGCCTGAGAAAGTAAAAACTATGCAAAAAAATTGGATAGGTAAATCATTTGGTTGTGAAATAAGTTTTAAAATAGAGTCAAAGAAAAATATTAGAGAAATAAAATGTTACACAACCAGACCTGATACTTTATTTGGTATGTCTTTCTTAGCTTTATCAGTTGATCATCCTATTTCTCAGTTTTATTCCGAAGATCCAGACTTTTTAGAATTTAAAAAACAATGTTCCAAGAGTGGAACTACAGAAGAATCTATTGCCGTTGCAGATAAAATTGGTTTCAAAACTGATCTGTTTGCATTAAATCCCTTAGACCAAAATTCAAAAGTACCAGTGTATTTTGCAAATTTTGTTTTAATGGATTATGGCTTTGGTGCAGTTTTTGGTTGTCCTGCTCATGATCAAAGAGATCTTGATTTTGCCAATAAGTATAATCTTAAAATCTTACCTGTAGTTAAGCCAAAAAATAATGGGGAATTTAAAATTACTAACAAGGCTTATACCGAGGATGGAATACTTTATAACTCAGCATTCTTAAATGGGTTAAAAGTTCCAAAAGAATCTATACCAAAAACAATAGAATACTTAGAAAAAAATAATATTGGAAAAAGAAAAGTTAACTTTCGTTTAAAAGATTGGGGTATTTCTAGACAGAGATACTGGGGGTGTCCGATCCCAATAATGTATGATGAAAAAAATAATCCAACAAAGGTTCCTGAACATTTATTACCAATAACTTTACCACAAATAAATAAATTTGAATCTTCAGGTAACCCACTAGATGAACTAAACGATTGGAAAACAATTTTCATTGATGGAAAGAAATATACAAAAGAAACTGATACACTTGATACATTTGTGGATTCATCCTGGTATTTTTTAAGGTTCTGTTCACCAAAAAAAAACGATTATGGTTATAATATTGAGGATATAAAATATTGGATGCCTGTTGATCAATATATTGGTGGAGTTGAACATGCAATTCTTCATTTACTTTATTCGAGATTTTTTATGCATGCAATTTCAAATGAAAATGAAAATCTTAATATAAAAGAACCATTCAAAGGATTATTCACCCAAGGTATGGTTTGTCATGAAACCTACAAAGACAAAAATGGTAAATGGAGAAATCCAGAAGAGTTAATATCTCTAAACGGCAAAAAATTTTTAAAAGATGATAAGAATCACGAGGTAAAAATTGGACCATCGGAATCAATGTCAAAATCAAAAAAAAATACCATCGATCCTGAATTGATAATAAAAAACTATGGAGCAGACTCGGTAAGATTTTTTATTTTGTCTGATAGCCCACCCGAAAAAGATGTTCAATGGTCAGATGAAGGTATGAATTCGTCATATAAGTTTATACAAAAATTATGGGGCTTAAACCTAAAAATATTAAATGAAATTAAAATGAATTATCCGAAAAAAGAATCTCCTGAACTAGAAATAATTACAACAGAATTTGTTGAAAATGTTCAAAAAAATATTGAAAATTTTAGTTACAATAAAATAATATCTTCATTCCATAGTATGTACTCTCAAATAAACAAAATTGTAAATCATAAAATTGATAGTGAAAAATGGATTAATAATTATTCAAGTATATTGATAACAATGTTACCTGTATTACCTCATTTTGCCTCTGAATGTTTAGAAGGTTTAAAAATTAATATGTTTAAACATAACATTGAATGGCCAACAATAAATAAAAGTCTTTTAATAAAAGATGAGATAAATTTTGTTATACAAATAAATGGAAAAACAAGATCTGTATTAAATCTAAAAAAAAATATAACCGAAACAGAATTAATCAGTATAATTAAAAAGGATGATAAACTGAATAAATATATAAAATATGCTTCAATTAAAAAAACAATATTTATAAAAAATAAACTTATAAATTTAATAATTTCAAATGTATAAAAAAATTTATATTCTAATTCTAATTATTTTTCTAAATCAGTGTGGGTTTTCCCCGATATATACAAACAAAAGTTTTGTAAATTTTCAAATTACAAATATATCGTTTGAGGGTGATAGAGAAATAAACAATTTCTTAAAATCAAGACTATATCAATTTAAAAATAATGATAATGAAAAAAAATTTCAAATTAAAACAAATACAGAATTTAATAAAAATACTATCTCGAAAGATAAAACTGCAAAAATAACTGAGTACGAAATCTCTGCTATAGTAATATTTGAGATAAGTGCAAATAATAATTTAGTAAAAAAATTAACATTATCGGAAAGAAAAAACATGAATAATATTGACGATAAATTTGAAGAACAAAAACAAGAGAGAATAACAAAACAAAATTTTGCAAATATATTTTCACAAAAATTACTTGCTGAATTATCCATATTAAATGTTAATTAAATTCTTTGAAACAAGTAAGATAGATATAAAACACAATTCATTTATACTTTTACATGGAAATAATGAAGCACTAAAAGATCAAACTAAAACAAATTTATTAAAAAAAGATAATATATCTCACAATTATTATGAGAATGAAGTCATTAATAATTATAAAAATTTTTTTGAAAGCATTAGTTCAAAATCTCTATTTGAAAATGAAAAAATAATTATAATAAATCATGTAACAGACAAAATATTTCAAATAGTATCTGAAATTATAGATAAAAAATTCAAAAATTTAGTTGTAATTCTTGATGCAAATAATTTAGAAAAAAAGTCTAAATTAAGGTCTTTGTTTGAAAAATCTAAAGACTTAGTTTGTGTTCCGTTCTATCCTGACACAGATGAGACACTCAGGAATTTAACGATGGTTTATTTGAAAAACAAGAATATCTCGATATCCTCTTCAAGTGTAAATCTAATTTTAGATAGATGCAAAGGAGATAGAAAAATACTATTTGGTGAATTAGAAAAAATAACAAATTACTTAAAAAAGGGAAAAAAAATTAACACTGAAGCTGTAGCTAAATTAACAAATTTAATAGAAAATCACAGTATTTCTAAGCTAATAGACAACTGCTTAGCAAAAAATGAAAAAAAAACAGTTAATATTTTAGTTGAGAATAATTTTAGCAGTGATGATTGTATTGTAATTATAAGAATATTTATTAATAAACTTAAAAAAATTTTAAAACTTTCCAAAGAATTTCAAATAAATAATGACATAGACATAACTATTTCAACAGCAAAACCACCAATTTTTTGGAAAGAAAAAGAAATTACCAAACAACAAGTTATAAATTGGACACCAAATGCTATTAAAGAGATTCTTTAT
>NZ_JBNAJY010000025.1:0-8252 GCF_052047595.1 Candidatus Pelagibacter sp. HIMB1715
TTATCAGTATTTAACTTGTTTAAATTTTTCTCGAATAGATTATTAATAAATTTACTGAATTTTTTAAAAAAACTTTCAATAAATTTAGGATTATTCATTTTGAACAATAATCTTATAAAACATTATTTTGAATGATAAATAGAGAATATTTAAATAATTTGAATGAAGCTCAAAAAGAGGCTGTAATGCATCTAGATGGTCCTCTTTTAATAGTGGCTGGTGCTGGTTCGGGAAAAACTAAAGTTCTAACATCTAGAATAGCCAACATAATTAAGGAAAAAAAAGCATTTCCCAATCAAATTCTTGCAGTCACATTTACAAATAAAGCTGCTAAAGAAATGCAAAATAGAGTTAGTAAAATTTTAGGATCTGCTGCTGTTGGTCTTTCTTGGTTGGGAACTTTTCATTCAATTTGTGCGAAATTGTTAAGAAAACATGCTTCAGCTGCACAATTAAACTCAAATTTTACTATTATAGATACTGATGATCAGATTAGATTGATAAAAAATATATGCAAAGCAGAAAATATCGACATCAAACAATTATCTCCAAGATTTATACTTGCAATAATTGATAGATGGAAGAACAAAGGTTTTTATCCTAGAGAAGTAATTATAAATAAAAAAGATATATATGAGAAAACTGTTCTTCCATTATACAAAATATATCAACAAAAATTGACTGACTTGAATTCCTGTGATTTTGGTGATTTAATTTTACATACAGTAAAAATTTTAGAATTTAATCCTGATATTAGAGAAATATATTCTAAAAATTTTAAATACATCTTAGTCGACGAATATCAAGATACAAATTTTATTCAAAGCAAATGGCTCAATCTTCTATCTGAAAAAAATAAAAATATTTGCTGTGTTGGTGATGATGATCAATCAATATATAGCTGGAGAGGTGCTGAGATCAAAAACTTTTTAGAATTTGATCAAGTTTATAAGAATACAAAAGTAATAAGATTAGAACAAAATTATAGATCTTCACAGAATATTTTATCAGTTGCATCAAACCTTATTGCAAATAATCAAAATAGAGTTGGAAAAACTTTGATTACTACAATGGAAGAAGGTGATTTAGTTCAATTAAATTGCTTTAAAAATGGTAAAGATGAAGCAATTGGGGTTTCAGATGAAATTGAAAAAAAAATTAAAAAAAAATTTTCATATAACAATATTGCAATTTTAGTTAGAGCCATCTTTCAGACACGTGAATTTGAAGAAAGATTTCTAAAAATTGGTATGCCTTACAGAATATTGGGTGGTACAAAGTTTTACGAAAGAGCGGAAATTAAAGACTGTGTTGCTTATTTAAGATTAATTCATCAAGAAAAGGATGACTTAGCTTTTGAAAGAATAGTAAATAACCCTAAAAGATCAGTAGGTGATAGTACCTTAAAAAATATTCACGAGTTTGCTAAGGAAAATAATTTAAATCTAGAAAGAGCATCAATAAAAATGCTTGAGCAAAATTTAATTAAGCCAAAAGCTAAAATTGGACTTAGCTTGTTTATTAATTATCTAAACAAATGGAGAAATGATTTAACCATAAAGAAATCAAATCACATAAAGCTATTACAGATTGTTTTAGATGAGTCTGGTTATTCAGCAATGCTTAAAAATAAAAAGGACTTAGATAACGAAAATAGACTAGAAAATATTAAAGAATTGTTAAGCGCTATGAAAGAATTTGATAATTTAGAAAGTTTTTTAGAACATGTATCTTTAGCAACCTCAGTCGATCAAGAATGGGATGATGAAAAAATTAATATGATGACCATGCATGCAGCAAAAGGTTTGGAATTTGATGTTGTATTTTTGCCTGGATGGGAAGAAGGATTATTTCCACATCAAAAATCTATTGAAGAAAAAGGTCAAAATGGTCTAGAAGAGGAAAGACGGCTAGCGTATGTAGGAATTACAAGAGCGAAAAAAAAAGCTATAATTTCTTTCTCGATGAATAGATTTTACCAAGGGGATTGGATAGACAGTATGGCTTCGCGATTTATCGATGAGTTACCAGAAAAACATTTAGAAAAAAATTCTTTCTTTGATGAAGAAATTAACAATGATGATGATTTTGAATTTAATCAGGATTTTGAAATTGAAGAAGGAACAAGAAGCCCTGGATGGATAAGATATCAAAAGAGAATTAAATGAGAAATGGTATAAAATTATTAAGAAGTAAGTTCAAAAAATATGGAATTGATGGCTACATAATTCCAAAAAATGATGATTTTTTCACGGAATATTCAAAATTAAATAGATTAGAAGTCATTTCAAATTTTAGTGGATCTGCTGGTCTAGCTGTAATTCTTAAAAATAAAAATTATTTGTTTACTGATGGAAGATACACAATTCAAAGTAAAATTGAGAGTGGAAAAAATTTTAAAATTTATGGGTTTGAAAAATTAATAAATTGTAGTTTATTTAAAAATCTCACACTTGGTATAGATCCAAAGTTATTTACAAATACTCAAATAAAAAATTATTTTTTAAAATATAACAAAATTAAACATATTGAAAAAAATCTAATTGATGAAATCAAAAAACATAAAGAGCACACCTCTATTCCATTTTTTTCTTTAGATAAAAATATTGTTGGTGAAAGTATAAATTCTAAACTAAATAAAATAACTAAATACTTAAAAAAAAACAAATCAGATTATATTTTTATTAGTGCGCCAGAAAATGTTGCGTGGACTTTAAATATAAGAGGAGGAGATGGCCCTAACAGTCCAGTTCCCAATTCAAGATTGATAGTAAGTAAATCGAAAAAAATATTACTTATAAGTAATTTAAAAAAATGTAAGCAATTATTAAAAAACAAAATTATTAAGAAAGATGAATTTATAGATATAAATAACTTTCCAAATAAAATACTAGATCTTAAGGGAAAAAATTTTATTGTTGATAATAAATCTTGTTCAATATTTTATGAAAATTTAATAAAGTCTAAATTTAAGATCGTAAAAAAAGAAGACCCAATTTATCTTTTAAAAGCAATTAAAAATAAAACTGAAATTAAAAATATGGTCAATGCTCATATCTTAGATGGAGTAGCATTAACTAAATTTTTATTTTGGATAAAAAAAATTAATAAAAAAAAAATTACAGAAGTGGAAGCAGCTAAGAAATTAGAAAATTTTAGGAAATTAAATAAAAACTTTCTCTATCCTAGTTTTGATACAATAGCAGGCTCGGGTAAAAATGGAGCTATCGTACACTACCGTGCTAAAAAAGAAAATTGTAGAACAATTCAGAAGAATGATATTTTACTTTGTGACTCAGGTGGGCAATATAAATATGGCACAACTGATGTCACAAGAACAATATGCTTTTCAAAACAAAAACAAAATATCAAAAATATTTTCACCAAAGTATTAAAAGGTCATATTGCTGTAGCTACAACTGATATTAATAAAGATGATACAGGTAAAAAAATTGATAAAAGAGCGAGAAAATTTTTAAAAAAGAGTAATCTAGATTATGCACATGGCACAGGACATGGTGTTGGCTATTTTCTTAATGTTCATGAAGGTCCACAATCTATTACAAAAATAAATAACGTAAAAATAAGAGAAGGTATGATTTTAAGTAATGAACCCGGGTATTATAAAACCAATGAATATGGAATTAGGATTGAAAATTTAGTTTATGTTAAAAAAATAAATAACAGTTTGTTATTTCATAATTTAACACTGGCACCTATAGAGAAAGATTTAATAAATTTTGATTTATTAACAATTAATGAAAAAAACTATCTATTTAAATATCATTTAGAAATTTATTCAAAAATATCTAAACATTTAAATCCAAATGAGAGAAAGTGGCTAGCTAGTTTTATTTAGCATTTTCAAAAATTTAGCTTGATCAATAACTTTTATTTCTAACTGTTTGGCATAATCTACTTTTTTTTTAGTCGGTTTTTCACCAATTATTAAAAAATTTAGTTTTTTTGAGACACTGCTAATTGTTTTTCCAGAATTTTCCTCAATAAGAGATTTGATCTCGGCTCTACTTATTCCATTTAATTTCCCAGTAACTAAAAAGGTCTTATTTTTTAATAAACCATCATTTGAAATTAGATTAGCATCTTTAATTAACAAAACTTTTTCTAATTCATTCAAAATCCTTTTGTTAACTTCATTTGAAAAAAAACTTTTAATTGAATTAACTTGTGTTTCACCAATTCCATCAATATTTATCAAATCTTCATAATTAAATTGTTTAGATAAATTTTTAAATTCTGAAAATGATACGAAATGTTTAGATAACAATTTTGCATTTTCTAAACCTATATGTCGTATACCCAAAGAATATATAAATCTTTCTAAAGAAATATTTTTTTTTTGATCTATTGAATACTTTAAATTTTGAACAGATAGTTTGCCCCAACCATCTAAGGTTTCAATTTTTAAAAAATCTAAATTAAAAATATCTTGAGGATATTTAATCAATTTTAATTTCCAAAAATTTTCAACTATTTTTTTCCCAAACCCGTCTATATTAAATGCTTCTTTTGAAACAAAATGTTTTAATTTTTCAATTGATATTTTATCACAATAATAACCTTCACTAGAGCATCTTCTTACAGCATCAACTTTTTTTGTTATTATATTAAATTCTTTAATAGTTTCTGATCCACATGATGGACAATTTTTGGGGAAAATATATTTTTTTGAATTTTTCAATCTTTTTTTTTTATCTACTGCAAGTATATGTGGTATTACATCACCGGCTCTCTCTATAACTGCTGTATCGCCTACTCTAATATCTTTTCGATTAATTTCATCTTCATTATGCAATGTTGCGTTTGAAACTATTACGCCACCAATATTTATTGGTTTAATTTTTGCAACTGGAGTTAAAGCACCAGTCCTACCTATCTGAATTTCTATATCTAAAATTTTAGATACTGCTTTATTAGATGAAAATTTGTGTGCAATAGCCCATCTTGGAGCATTGGCGACATTACCCAATCTTCTTTGCATGGCAAAATCGTTTACTTTGTAAACTATTCCATCTATATCAAAATCTAAGTTTGCTCTTTTTTTTTCAATTTCATTATAATTTTCCATTAAATTTTTAATTTCAGTGGTTAACTTGTTTAATGGATTTGTTTTGAATCCCCACTCACTTAATTTTTTCAGAAAATCTGATTGGTTATAAACTTTTAACCCTTTTTCATATCCGAATGTATAGGCAATGAATTTCAGAGGTATTTTTTTTGTTTCTTCAGGGTTTTTTTGTCTAAGTGATCCAGACGCTGCATTTCTAGGATTAGCAAATTTTTCATTTAAACTCTTAAAATCGCTATTTTTTATGAAAACCTCACCCCTAATATCAATTTCTTCTGGAAAATCTTTATTAGAAATTTTTTTGGGTATGTCCTTAATTGTTTTAAGATTTTCAGTTATATCTTCACCTTCTTTTCCATCTCCTCTAGAAAGACCTTTGTAAAATTCACCCTTTTTAAAAGTCAATGATGCAGATATTCCATCAATTTTGGGTTCTGCGCTATAATAAATTTCAAAATTATTTTTAATTGATAAATAATTTCTTATTTTTTTTTCAAAATTTACGAGATCTTTTTCTGAAAAAGCGTTTCCTAATGATAACATGGGTACTTTATGAGAAAATTTTTCAAAATTTTTTGATGGTTTATATCCAATTGCTATTAAAGGGGAATTTCTAGATTTTAAAAAATTATAATCAATTTCAAGCTGTAAAATTTCTCTTTTTAAAATGTCATAGGCTTGATCGTCTACAATTGGATTACTTTTATTATAATAATAATAATTATATTTTTTTATTAATTTAATTTTTTTATTATATTTTTTTTGAATTTCACTTTTTTTCATCTCAATTGAAAAAAGATTTGAATTTTTTTAAAATACTTTTGTCTTTTTTTTGTATTTTATTTTTCTCATATTTTTTATTAAATATACTGTATGAATTTTCGTACCATTGAGATGATTGATAATTATAGCCTAATAGATTTGCATATTTCTTTGACTCTTCTTCTAACCCTAAAATGTAATATATTTCAACTAATCTATGAAGAGCTTCTGCTACATATATTGTAGTTTCATAATTATCTATAACATATTTAAATCTGTTTATGGAAGCAATCCACTTTTTTCTATCAAAATAATATCTTCCAACGTACATTTCTTTTGAAGCCAAGATATCATTAATCAAATTTAATTTAAATGATGCATCAATTGCAAAATCTGTTTTTGGATATTCTTGTGTAATTTGTAAAAATATTTCTTTAGATTTAGAAATAGATTTCAAATCTTTTTTTTCGTCAACAATTTGTTCATAATAACAAAGTCCTAATAGGTATTTGGCATATGGAACATTTTCATCTTTAGCATATATTCTCAAAAATCTTTCTAGTTCTGCTATAGAATCTTGATAATAATCTTGAGAATAATAAGAATATGCTGCCATTAATGCAGCACGTGGTGCTACATTGGATTGTGGATACAATATTTCAGCTTCATTAAATTTCTTTGCGGCAAACAAAGCATCGCCTTTTTTTAATTCCTCAAATCCGATATTATAAGCTTCAATCATTTGAAGTTCTAAATTTACTTCTTCTATTGTAGAATTTTCAATTTTCTGTTTTGAGCATGATAAAAAAAAAATGAATATAATAAAAAAAAATAGAAGGTTTCTCAAAATCATTTAAAATTATACTATTAAAATTTAGATATTGAAAAATAATTATTTTTTCTATGCGATTGATTTCAAGAAATTTCTATTTATTAGTGAATGAGGAAGGTTTTTTTCTTTAATTTCTAAAATAGAAAAATTAGCCTTGTTTTGAAAAACCTTTTTTAACAATTGATTTGTTAGGTAGTGTCCTCCTTGAGAGCATTTAATAGATGCAACTATTCTATAGCCAGATGTATAAAGATCTCCAATACAGTCTAATATTTTATGGTTTACAAATTCCTTATAATTTCTCAATCCTCCTGGGTTTAAAATTTCATTATTTTTGACTACAATTGCATTATCTAAACTACCACCTTTGGCTAGACCATTTTTTTTAATCATTTCTATATCTTCATAAAGACAAAAAGTTCTAGAATTATATACATCTGATAAATCATCTTCATAAACTTTCACTCTATTTTTTTGGTTTCCAATAATTTTATTTTCATACTTTAACTCAAATTCTATATCTAAACTCAATGTAGTCGGTTTAATGGAAATAGATCTTTCTCCTTCAGAAAATTTAATTTCTTTATTTACTTTAATTATTTTAATCGGAACATCACTTGTCTCAATTCCTACATTAAGAATTTTTTCAATAAACATTCTTGCAGACCCATCTAAAATTGGGACCTCTTCATTATCTATCTCTATAAGAGCATTATCTATACCTAAACCAAAAAGAGCACCCATCAAATGTTCTATTGTTGAAATTTTTACCCCAAACTGGTTTTCTATAGTTGTGTTGAGAGATGTGTTAGAAACATTCATAAAGTTTGGATATACCAAATTATTAATTTTTAGGTCTATTCGTTTAAAAACAATACCAAAGTTTGGTGCAGCAGGTTTAATACAAATTTTTACATTTACACCATTATGAAGACCTATTCCAACAAATGAGACTTCATGTTTTAGAGTTTTTTGAGTTAAATAAGACATGCTAATCTTTAATTTGATGCTTAGCAGAATAAAAAACAACTATTGTTACAATAAAAAACAGAATTAACCAAAAAATCTAAAAAATTTTTCAAAAAAACCGAGATTTTTATCTGTTTTTGAAGTTATTTGAACTTCATTGTTATTAATACCTTTTTTTAACTTATAGGCCATTAATGAAATATCTAAATTTTCCTCTTGAAAAAAATCTGTCAAATATTTGTTGTCAAAATAATTATCGACCTTGATTTGATATTTTTTTAAAATGTTCTCAATTTCAAATATAATTAAATTTGGAATTGAAATTAGTTTTATTTCCAAACAGATTTCATCACTATAAATTTCATCACTTAAAGAATAATAATCTTTATTACCTATATTATATTTTTTTACCAGCATGTGCATAAGTTTATATTTGCTATAACTTTCTTTAAATAAATCTTTGATGTCAGTTATCATATTTTCTAAAAAAATATTTGTAATATTTCCAGAATAATTTTTTTTCCTTAAACCTATATCAAATTCAAGAATTAAATTGTTTTCAATTATCACATTTATGTTTGTGATAAAACTTCCTACTAA
>NZ_JBNAJY010000026.1:0-29101 GCF_052047595.1 Candidatus Pelagibacter sp. HIMB1715
TATTTTTAAATTATTTTTATTAGCAATATCCTTTATATTATCTATTTTTTTGTCTGATATGCTATAGTGATCAGGAAAGATAAGTTTTTCTTTTATTTTAAATTTAAATTTCTTAAGCGTATTTTCAAATTCATGTGGGTTTCCTATACCACAAAAAGATAAAAATTTATTTTTTAAATTGTATTCTTTAAGATTAATAGGTTCATATATTGCATTAAAAATTTTTAAATTTTTATTTATTTTTTTTATTTTGTGTTTTATCTTTTGATTTTTTTTAAAACCATTAAGAAAAACAATATCATAATTATTTAATTCGTTTGAATTTTCTCTCAAGGGACCCGCTGGTAAAAGAAAATTATTTCCAAAACCCTCATAAGAATTAATACAAACGATTTTTAAATCATACTCAATATCTTTTTGTTGCAAACCATCATCTAAAATAGCCAAATCAAAGTTTTTTTCTGCTATACTCAATGCATCTTTTCTGTTTTTTGATGATATGATTTTGCCTCTCTTTTTTAATAAATTATATTCATCATTTTGATTTGAGTATTTCTTTTTAATAAATACAGTTTTAAATTTATCTCTAAGTAATTCATTTAACTCTACTGCCAAAGATGTTTTTCCTGTGCCGCCTGCGCTTAAATTTCCTATGCAAATTGTCTTTATTTTGAAATGTTTTTTGGAATTAAATTTTTTTAAAAAATTAATACTGAAAGTAATTAATGTTAAAGGAAATACCAAAAGAGAGACAAAATTTTTTGTTTTCCAAAAATTTGGTTTCATGAAAATCATTGAATATATTTTTCGATAATACGTAAGTTATTATCTAAAATTTTATTTCCATTATAAAAAATTTTTTTTCTTTTGCTGAGTGGTAGTTTTTTATTTATTTTTGACAAAACGAAAACTTTCATTTTTAAAACACTTGAGGTTGTATATGATATTTTCTTTATTTTTAAATAGTCGTATATTTCTGTAAAATTAGCTATATTAGGTCCATTAATAATATAGTTACCCAATCGGGCTGCCTCTAATGGATTTTGTCCCCCATGGTTTACAATTGATCCTCCTAAGAAAGCAATATTAGAAAGATTATAAAAATTCTTTGTTTCACCAAAAGTATCAACTAAATAAATATCAGTTTTTTTTGATATTTTTTGATTTGTGGAGTGTTTTACTACATTTAGTTTAAATTTATTTAAATCATTAATTATATTTTCTGATCGATTGATGTGTCGTGGGATTATAACTGTAATTAAATTAGATAGTTTTTTTTTTAATTCGATATGTAATTTAGATATTAATATTTCTTCAGTATTGTGAGTGCTACCTGCACAAAAAATTTTAAATTTCTTAAATTTCTCAAATAATTTTGAGCTTTTATTATTTAATAGAATTTTTTCACCGTAGTATTTTAAATTTCCTACAGTGATAATTTTTTTAACACCGAGAATTTTAAGATATTTTTTTGTTTCTGTGTTTTGAGGTAGGGCAATTGAAATCTTGGCAAATATTTCTTTTGCAAAACTTTTCACAATCAACCATTTCTTAAAACTAGATTGTGTAAATCTTGCATTTAATAAAATTATTGGAATTTGATTTTTTTCTAAATTTCTTATCATATTGGGCCAAATTTCTGAGTCTACAAAAATTGCCACTTGGGGCTTCCAAAAATTTATAAATTTTTTTGTTAAAAAATTAGTATCTAAAGGAAAAAACTTGTGAATTGTTTTTTTAAATTTTTGTTTTTCAAAAATTTTTGAAGAGCTAATTGTAGAGGAGGTTATAATTATTTTTTTTACTTTTTTATTTTTTTCTAGTTTAATTATAAGAGGTATTATACTCATTAATTCACCAACACTGACTGCATGAAACCATATTGTATTTTGAAAATTTTTTTTTGGGTAAATACAATATTTTTCTTGAATTCTGTTTAAGTCTTCTTTTTTTTTAAAAATTCTAAAAATAAAAATTATTGGTGATAATAAAAATAAAATATTTGTTAATATACGGTATGTAAAAAACATCAATTTTGTTTTATTTGTCTTTCATAAAAATTTTTATAAACACTCGAACTAGATAAAAGATCTTTATGATTACCGGAATCTATAATTTTACCTTGATCAACAACATATATTTTATCTGAGTTGAGGATAGTTGATAATCGGTGAGCTATCACGATAGTAGTTTTATTCAAAATAAGTTTATTTAATGCAGATTGAATTTTTTCCTCTGTTTCAGAATCTAGAGATGATGTTGCTTCATCAAGTAAAATTATCTTACTTTTTTTTAAAAATGCTCTAGCTATTGATAATCTTTGTTTTTCTCCTCCTGATAATTTAATTCCATTTTCTCCTATTCTAGTTTCATATTTATTTTCTAAATTTTCAATGAAGTCTTTACACATAGCATTATCTGCTGCCTCATAAATTTCCTCTAAACTAGCATCTGGATTTGCATACTTGATGTTATTCAAAACAGTATCATCAAAAAGAGTTACATTTTGGTCAACAATTGAAATTTCTTTTCTTAAAGAATTTAAGTTTATTTTTGAAATATCTTGTTGATCTATCTCTATATTACCCTCATTTGGAGAATAAATTCTTGGTATCATGTTAAGCAAAGTTGACTTTCCTGATCCACTATGACCAACTAAAGCTGTCATTTTTCCTCCTGAGAATTCAGCAGATATATTTTTTAAAACTTTATTTTCGAAATTTGATTTGTAAGAAAAATTAATATTATTAAATAAGATATTACCATATTTTAATTCTAGGTTTTTACTATTTTCGTTAGAATCAATCTCAACTTCCATATCTACAATTGGCAGTATTCTTTTTGCCGCTGCTAATCCCTGACCGATTGCAACGTTTATTTTTGTTAGCGTTTTAACTGGTTGATAAGCCAACATCATTGCCGCTAAAAATGAAAAAAAATTATTAATTCCCAACTCTTCATTTATTATAAGTTTTCCAGAGTAAAAAATTAATACTGCGATCATTATCCCAGTTAGAACCTCCATTACAGGAGTAGATCTAATATACACGGCAGCAATTTTTGCTGATTTTTCTTTAAGATTATTGACAAATATTTCAGATCTAGATTTTTCAAAATCTTCTCTTTGAAAAATTTTTATTATTTTATGATTTTTAAATAAATCAATTAAATACCTATTTAGATCTCCTGATTTTTCTTGTGCTTGAGTTGAAACTTTGCCCATTCTTTTTCCAAGAACTTTAGCAGTTACAGAAGCCAAAGGTATCATAATAATTGCTATTAAAGATAATTTCCAATTTTGATAAAACATTACTATTAATAGACCAATCAATGTAAGACCATCTTTAAACAAGCTTAGGAATGCATCTGATAACATCCGAGTTATTTGCTGAACATCAAAATTCAAATTTGAAATATAGTTTCCTGAATGCTTATTTTCTATAGTTTCTGTATCTGCTTTGATAAAAGATTTAAGCATATCTATCTGAATTATTTTTTTCACCTCTTCACCCACATTAATCATAATTAATTTTGCAAAATAAAGTGAAATACCTTTAGTTGTAAAAGCTAAAATAATTGCAAATGGAATTAATATTATTAGGGTTTGATCTTTGTTTATAAAAATTTTTTCAATTGCAGGATCTAGTAACCATGCTGTTGCAGAAGTACTAATCGCAACTATTACTGATAAAAGTGCAGCTAAAACTATTTTAGTTATAAATTTACCTGTGTATTGATTGTAAAGTCTCTTAAATATGTCAGTATTTTTCATTTATATTTTAAATTAGTTTTCCAACAAAAATATTTATTAGCACAATCAGTCCTAATAAATTATTACTTTTAAACTTAGATAGACAATTTTTTGTATCAGAAATATTTAATTTTTTTATTTGAAATATTAAAAGGTGTAATGCAGGTAGAATTAAAAAGATAAAATAAAATAATTTAAAATTCATATTTATTCCTACAATTATTAACGAGACAAAAAATACCAAATAACAAAATAGTAAAAATTTTTTTGGATCATTTTTAAATTTTATTGAAGTTGATTTTACCCCTATTATTTCGTCATCTTTAATATCTTGAAATCCATAGATTGTGTCGTAACCGAGTGTCCAAAATATGGCTCCAAAATAGAAGACAAGAGCAACTAAAGAAATTTCATTTGAAATTGAGATCCATGCTAAAAGCAAACCATAATTAAACGTAATTCCTAAAAATAATTGAGGCCAATAAGTAATCCTTTTCATTAAAGGATATGTAAATGCGAATGGCATTGATACGAGCGCCATGTAAATAGTAAAATTGTTAAAATTTATTAATACCAGAAATGCTAACCCGCATAATATAACTGAGTAAAGCAAAGCAAGTTTCACAGATACTTTACCAGAAGCTATAGGTCTATTTTTTGTACGCTCAACTTTTTTGTCAAAATTTTTATCAACAATATCATTAACGATACAACCGGCTGACCTCATTAAAATTGAACCGGCTAAAAAAAGTGAGACAAAAAAAATATAATTGTTTAAAGATGAATTAAAATCATAAACTAAAGTTAGTCCCCAAATGCACGGCCAAAATAACAACATAAAACCAATTGGTTTTTTTAGTCTCGTTAAATCAATAAATAATTTTAGTTGGTTCATAATTTACTTGTAAATAACAAAGGCTAGTTTCATAATCAATTTGATTCGTATGAATATAGATTACACAGTCACTGCATTAATGTTTCCAGCAATACCACTACTCATGAGTGTTTACAGCAATAGATTTCATTCTTTAAGTATCTTAATTCGTCAGCTTCATGATGAGCATGTTTATGAAAAACATATTCCTCCTGAATGGAAAAAGCAGTTTATTAATTTAAGTGGAAGAATAACACTTCTTAGATGGACAATTTTATTTGCTTCCTTTGGTTTCCTATTTAATATGCTTACTGTATTTGCTCTTTACTTAGATGAAGTATTTGCAGCTAGAGTGATTTTTGGCTCATGCTGTTTATCTATGATTATATCAATAATTTTTTTTATAAGAGAAATTCAAATTTCAACGAATGCACTTAAACTCCATATGTCTGATATGGATGTAGATGTAAACTAGGGAAGTATAACTGCTGGACCAGTAAGAACTCTAGACTCTAAATCTTTATGTGCTTGAGCAATATCTTTTAGATGATATTTTTTTGAAATTTTTACTTTTACTTTTCCGCTTGAAGCCATTTCAAAAACTTTATTCGCAGCTTCATCAAGCTCTTCTCTTGTTGTAGTGTACTGCATAATGCTTGGTCTTGTTAAATAAAGTCCCTTTGGCTGAATTGATTTCGCAACATTAACAGGATCTAAAGGTCCAGATGCATTTCCAAAAGAAACCAACATTCCTCTTAATTTTAAACATTCAATTGAACCATCAAAAGTATTTTTTCCAACTCCATCATAAACTACAGACAATCCTTTTCCTTCGGTAATCTCTTTTACTTTTTCAGCAAAATTGTCTTTGTTATAATTAATCACATGATCGTAGCCATTTTGTTTTGCATTTTCTATTTTTTCATCTGAACCAACTGTACCAATTACATTGCATCCTAAACTTTTAGCCCATTGTCCAAATATTTGACCAACACCACCTGCTGCTGCATGGAATAAAATATCTTCACCTGATTTAACTGGATAGGTTTTATGCAAAAGATAAAAGGTAGTTATTCCTTTTGTCATTAAAGTCGCTGCAGTTTCTAAATCAACACTATCAGGAACTTTTACTAAGTTTTTAGTTGGATAATTTCTATGAGTTGAGTAAGCGCCAAGAGGAGCTGCACAGTAGGCAACTTTATCTCCAACTTTAAAATCTTTAACATCTGAGCCAATTTTGGTTATCTCTCCAGCTCCCTCAAGACCAATTGGAGAGGGAAGAGTTAATGGATAAAGTCCTGATCTGTGATAAGTATCAATATAATTTAAACCAATTGCATGATTTTTAATCGTTACTTCATCAGCTTTTGGATCTTCAAGTTTAAGTTCTTTGTATTCTAAAACTTCTGGTCCACCTGCTTTTGATATTATTACTGAATTCATAATTTATTTTACAAATGTACCATTATGATAATCTTGTACTGCTTGCAAGATTTCTGCTTTAGTGTTCATCACAAAAGGACCACCTCTTGCAATTTCTTCATTTATCGGTTTTCCAGATATTACAAGAAATTTAGCATCTGTTTTTGCTTTAACTTTAAGCTCTTCACCTTTTGTTAATAATATTAAAGTACTATCTTCAACATTATCATGTTTCTCATTACCAATTTCGATTTCACCATCAATTAAGTAAATAAATGTATTGTGAGTTGATGGAATATTAAAATTAAATTGTTTGTCTTTATTTAACTCTACATCGAAATAAACTGGTTCCACATTATGACCTTTTACAGGTCCTTCAGCATTTTCAAATTTACCAGCAATAACTTTTACTTGTTTTTCATCATCTTTATGAACGCTCATTTTATCTGCATCAATATAAATATATTCTGGCTTACTCATTTTTAATTTAGCAGGCATGTTAATCCATAATTGAAAGCCATGAAGTCTTCCTTCTTTCATTGCCGGCATTTCTGAATGAATAATTCCACTTCCTGTTTTCATCCACTGAACATCACCTGCAGTCATTCTTCCTTCACCACCAGTGCTATCTTTGTGTTCAAAATCTCCAGCAAGCATATAAGTAACAGTTTCAATTCCTCGATGAGGGTGAGGGGGAAAACCAGCAATATAATCTTCGCTATTTTCAGATCCAAATTCATCTAGCATTAAGAAAGGATCAAAGTAATTTGGCTCAACACCAATACTTCTTTTTAACTTTACTCCTGCACCATCCGAAGCTGGAATAGGATCTATAATTTTTGATACTTCAATTGATTTCATGTGAGCTGATATAATTATCTACTTAGCAATATCAAGTAGATCATTTAAGTTTTTAATTTCATTTTGTGGTGAATAATCAAGTTTATCAAAGATATTATTATTTCTATTTACCCATATAGAATTGTATCCATAGTTTCCTCCTCCAGATACATCCCAAGTATTTGCACTTAAAAAAGCAACTTCATTTTTTTCAATTTTATATTTTTTTACTGGTATATCATAAACTTTGGAGTCAGGCTTAAAAACACCAACTTCCTCAATTGAAAAAATATCATCAAATAAATTGTCTAATTTATTATTTTGTACTAATTCATTTAACAAAGAAGGCGTACCGTTAGAAAGTATTGCTAGTTTAAAATTTTTTTCTTTTAAAGATTTTAACACTTCTGGTACTTCTTCAAAAGGAGAGAGAATTTTATATAGATTTAATAATTCATCCCTCATTGAATTATCTATTTTAAATACACTCATTGATTTATCCAAACTGTCTTCAGTGATTTGCCAAAAATTTTTATGTCTTTTCATTAAACTTCTAAGCCAAGTATATTCTAGTTGTGTGGTTCTCCAATAATTTGCAAAAGCTTCCCACTTATCACCAATTTTGTCTTTACATTTTTCTGCTGCTGAATTTACATCGAATAAAGTGCCGTAAGCATCAAAAATTATTGCTTTAATATTTTTCATAAACTAATTTAATAATATGAGTAACATTAGATTATATTTTTCTAAAAGTTTATCTAATAATTTAACTGATACACTTGATAAATCTCAATCACATTACGTAAACAAAGTAATGAGAGTTAAAGAAAATGAAATGTTTTCTTTATTTAATAGCAGTGGAGAATGGGAAGCAAAAATTTTAAATATCTCAAAAGGTGTTGTTGAATTTAATATTACAAAACAATTAAGACAGAAAGAAAATCCAAAAGAATTGTGGTTGGCATTTTCTCCAATTAAATCAAATTACTTTAACTTTATGATACAAAAAGCAACTGAGTTAGGAGTTACAAAATTTATTCCAATAATATTTGATAGAACGATTGTTCGTAAAATTAATAAAGAGCGATTAGAGAAAGTAATTATTGAGGCGTCCGAACAATCAAATAGAATTAGTGTTCCAGATATTGAGGATCCAAAATCATTAGATAGTTTTTTAAATAACAATAAAGTTGATTTAATTTTCACTGATCTAAATTCTAAAAATACTAAAATAGATTTAAAGAAGGTTACAGATAAACCTACATGTGTAATTATAGGTCCAGAAGGAGATTTTTCTGAAGAGGAAAGGGCTAAGATTCTAAAATTTAGCGGAGTTCAACCATTGAAAATTAATGAGAATATATTGAGATCTGAAACAGCTGTAATTTCAGCTATATCGATCATAAAATACGCCATAAATTGATATTTTGTCGCGAAAACTAAAGTGTAATTTTTTTGAAGACGTTCTATATAGGGTAAAAAAATGAAAAAAATTTTAATAACAATTATTTCAATTTTAACTCCTTCAGTTGCGTTTGCCAACCAGCCAAAAGATTGGCAATTGGGTTTTCAAAAAGCAGCTTCGGAATCTATGAGAGATATAGTTAATTTTCATGACAAATTGTTATTACCAATCATAATTGCGATAAGCGTTTTCGTTTTATTTTTGATGGTCTATGCATGTGTCAGATTTAGAGCATCAGCAAATCCAGTTCCTTCTAAAAGAACTCACAATGTTGCTGTAGAAGTTTTATGGACATTAATTCCATGTTTAATTTTAATCGTGATGGCAGTTCCATCGTTTAAAATTTTATATAAACAAGACTCAATACCAAAAGCAGATGTAACAGTTAAGGCAATTGGTTATCAATGGTACTGGGGATATGAGTATCCAGATGAAAATATTATTTTCGACTCTTACATGATTGAAGATAAGGATTTAAAAGAAAATCAGCCTAGATTATTAGCTGTAGATAATGAATTAGTTGTTCCAGTAAATAAAGTAGTTAAAGTTTTAATTACCGCAAATGATGTTTTACACGCTTGGGCTTTACCATCTTTTGGAGTTAAAAGAGACGCAGTTCCTGGAAGAATAAATGAAACATGGTTTAAAGCAGAAGAAGTTGGAACTTATTATGGACAGTGTTCTGAGCTTTGTGGAATTAAACATGCTTTTATGCCGATTACAGTAAGAGTAGTTTCTGAAGAAGAATATCAAGAATGGCTTACTGGAGCTAAAATAAAATTTGCAAAAGAAATTCATGAAGAAGATCAATTTAAAAAACTAGCGAGTAAATAATATGTATACACAAACTGCATCACACGACGATCATCATACACCAACTGGTTGGAAACGTTGGGCATATTCAACTAATCACAAAGATATAGGTACAATGTACCTTATATTTGCAATTGTTGCAGGTGTGATTGGAACTGCATTCTCAGTTTTAATGAGAATGGAATTGATGCATCCGGGTGATGGAATTTTAGGTGGAAACTATCATTTATATAACGTTTTAGTTACTGGTCATGGTTTAATCATGATCTTCTTTATGGTTATGCCAGCAATGATTGGTGGTTTTGGAAATTGGTTTGTTCCAATTATGATTGGTGCACCTGATATGGCATTCCCAAGAATGAATAATATTTCATTTTGGTTACTACCAACTTCATTTATTTTATTAATCATGTCTATATTTATGGATGGCCCCCCAGGTCAAACTGGAGTTGGTGGTGGATGGACAATCTATCCTCCTTTATCATCTACAGCAGGACAGCCTGGTCCAGCAATGGACTTTGCAATTTTAAGTTTGCACTTAGCAGGAGCGTCTTCAATTTTAGGAGCGGTAAACTTTATAACTACAATTTTAAACATGAGAACTCCAGGTATGACATTGCATAAAATGCCTTTATTTGCTTGGTCAATTTTAGTTACAGCGTTCTTATTACTTTTATCACTTCCAGTGTTAGCAGGTGCAATCACAATGCTATTAACTGATAGAAATTTTGGAACTGCATTCTTTGATGCTCAAACAGGTGGAGACCCAGTGTTATTCCAACACTTATTCTGGTTCTTTGGTCATCCTGAAGTTTATATTTTAATTTTACCAGGTTTTGGAATGATTAGTCATATTGTTTCAACATTTTCTAGAAAACCAGTATTCGGATATTTAGGAATGGCATATGCAATGGTAGCAATTGGAATAGTTGGTTTCGTTGTATGGGCTCACCACATGTATACAGTTGGTTTAAGCACGGATACTAAAGCTTATTTCTTAGCAGCGACGATGATCATTGCCGTCCCGACGGGAATTAAAATATTTTCTTGGATAGCAACTATGTGGGGTGGCTCAATATCATTTAAGACACCTATGGTTTGGGCTTTAGGATTTATATTTTTATTTACAGTCGGTGGAGTTACAGGTGTTGTTCTTGCAAATGCAGGTGTAGATACAGCAATGCATGATACTTACTATGTAGTAGCTCACTTTCACTATGTATTATCTTTAGGTGCGGTGTTCGCAATCTTTGCAGGCTTTTATTACTGGTTTGGAAAAATGAGTGGTTATGAATATTCAGAATGGTTAGGTCAATTGCACTTCTGGTTAACATTTATTGGTGTAAACTTAATTTTCTTCCCTCAACACTTCTTAGGTTTAGCGGGGATGCCTAGAAGATATGCAGATTATCCAGATGCATTTGCTGGTTGGAATTATATATCTTCAATTGGATCATATATTTCTGTAATTGGTTTAGGAGTATTTTTCGCAAATCTAATTTATGCATTTTATAAGAAAAAAGCTGCTGCTCAAAACCCTTGGGGTGAAGGGGCAACAACTTTAGAGTGGACAGTACCGTCTCCTCCAAATTTTCATACTTTTGATGAATTACCGAAGTTTGAAGATGAAGAGAGTGCAGAAAAATCTACTACTTAAAAAGTATTTAGATTTTTTGTCTAAAATTAAATGATTAAGTCTAAGTTAAAAAATAGAAATTTAAGTCAGGAAGACGTTTTCAATTTCTCTGAGTTGTTTAAACTCATGAAGCCAAGAGTAATGTCTCTTGTAATTTTTACTTGTGCAGTTGGATTGTTAATGGCGCCAAATATTATTCCAACAAAAGATGCAATAATTGGAATTATTTTAGTTTCTATTGGAGCAGGTGCTGCCGGAGCTCTGAATATGTGGTACGAGTCTGATCTAGATGCATTAATGACCAGAACTTGTCTAAGACCTATACCAACTGGTAAGGTAAATAAAAACCAAGCTTTGATTTTTGGTATCGCTTTATCAATATTTTCAGTTGTTGCTTTAGATTATTTTGCAAATACAGTTTCAGCAGCCTTATTGTTATTTACAATTTTGTTTTATGTGCTGGTTTATACAGTTTGGCTTAAAAGAAAAACGCCTCAAAATATAGTTATTGGAGGCGCTGCAGGAGCATTACCTCCTGTAATTGGTTGGACTATAGCTACAAACTCACTTTCACTTGAGCCATTAACTTTCTTTCTAATTATCTTTTTTTGGACACCATCACATTTCTGGGCACTAAGTTTATATAAATCTGATGATTATAAAAAAGCAAATATTCCAATGCTTCCATTGACTAATGGTGTTGAAAGCACAAAATTAAATATATTTGTTTATTCATTAATCATGCTTCCAGTTATTGTTTTCCCATATGTAATTGGTTTTGTTGGTCTAGTATTTTTAATTCCATCATTAATTTTGACAATTTATTATAATTACTTATGTTTTGAACTTTACAAATTTAAGAAGAACAAGTTTGATGCAAAAAAAGCAAAAACAATTTTTGGATACTCAATATTATATTTGTTTTTAGTTTTTGTATTTTTCTTAATAGATAAAATTTTATGATAACACCCGATAAAAAAACAAAGAAAAAAAATATTATTACTGCTTTAGCAATTTTAGCTTTTATGGTTTTTTTGTTTGTTTTTACATTATATAATGTTGGCGTATTTGATAGGCAGATATGATTAAGAGCAAAACATTAACTCCATTACTTCTTGCAGGTATTTTTTGTTTAATGTTAGGATTATCTTTTGCAGCAGTGCCCTTATATGATCTTTTTTGTCGTGTAACTGGCTTTGGAGGAACAACTCAGGTATCTAAAGAAGCCCCGAAAATAGTTTTAGATAAAGTTGTAAGTGTAAGATTTGATACGAATGTAAACAATCTTACTTGGGATTTTAAGGCTAAATCAAATGTCATTGATGTTAAGGTTGGTCAGGTAAATAGAATTGAGTTTGAGGTTGAGAACTATGGAGACGAAACAACTTATGGAGTTGCTAGTTTCAATGTTTCCCCTGCAAGTTTTGGTAAATATTATAGTAAATTAGGCTGTTTTTGCTTCGAAAAACAGGAACTTAAGGCAGGTGAGAAGGCAACTTATATTATGAGTTTTTATTTGGACCCAGAACTGGTAAATGATCCAACAGTTAAAAACTTACAGGATGTAACTATGTCGTATACTTTTTTCTCGACAGATTATTATAAACAATCATAATTAAAAAAATATGTCAGCTGAAAAAAAACATGATTATCACTTAGTAGACCCAAGTCCTTGGCCTATATTTACATCTTTTGCATGCTTAGTACTAGCTATTGGAGCAATTTTTTATATGCACAATGATGTATCTTGGGGAATGTATTTGGGATTAGCTCTTGTAATTTATGCAGCTTATATGTGGTTCAGAGATGTTGTGATTGAAGCTGAACATCAAGGTCACCATACTCCAGTTGTTCAAATCCATCATAGATATGGAATGACGTTATTTATTGCTTCTGAAGTTATGTTCTTCGTTGCATGGTTTTGGGCATATTTTGATATAAGTTTGTTCCCAAATGAGTTTGTTGGAAATGTTTGGCCTCCACAAGACATAGAAACTTTTGATCCATGGGACATTCCATTAATTAATACACTAGTTTTATTATTATCAGGTACTACAGTAACTTGGGCTCACCACTCTTTATTAGAAGACGATAGAAAGGGATTTATTCAAGGATTAACAGCAACTGTAGCACTAGGCTTCTTTTTTACTTTATTACAGGCTTACGAATATCATCATGCTACATTTGATTATTCAGGACATATTTATGGTGCAGTATTTTATATGGCAACAGGTTTTCACGGTTTCCACGTAATTGTTGGAACAATCTTTCTTGCTGTTTGTTTATGGAGAGGAAGATTGGGTCACTTTACGAAAGAACACCACTTTGGTTTTGAGGCAGCTGCTTGGTACTGGCACTTTGTTGATGTTGTTTGGTTATTCTTGTTTGCAGCTATCTACGTTTGGGGAAGTTAATATTTAATCCTTGAAGAATAAGCTTCTATTTTCAGTTTTTGTTTATTTTATAATTTTAGTTTTGTTGTCATTAGGCTTTTGGCAATTGTATAGATTGAGTTGGAAATTAGATCTAATCAATCAAATTGAAAATTCTTTAAAGATTGATCCTGTTGAACTTAAAAATGTAGAAAAAAAAAATTATTTAAGAATAAAAACATCAGGACAAATTGATTTTGAAAAACAAATTTATCTCTATAATCTTAACGAAACTGGTAAACCTGGATTTGAAGTTATTAACCCAATTAAAATAGGAAATGAAGATTATTTAATTAATAGAGGTTGGATATCTTTTGACCAAAAAAACAAACCAGAGATTAACGTCGTTGATCAAAAAAATATTATTGGTACTTTAATGCTTCAATCAAAATCAAGTTCATTCAAACCCAAGAATGAAGTAGATAAAAATTATTGGTTTACACTAGATCGGGAAGATATTTTAAAATTTACAGGAAAAAACTTTTCAAAATATATTATTTATTTAAACGGTAACTACAAAAACCCAAGACCAAGAGTGATCACTGCTAAAATTTCAAATAACCACAAAAAGTATGCAATTACTTGGTTTTCGATGGCGATTTCAATTCTTTTAATATATTTATACTTTAGAAAAAAAAATTATTAATGAGATACATCAGCACTAGAAATACTTCAAAAACATATGAATTTAAGGATGTTTTTATCAAAGGTCTTGCTGATGATGGGGGATTGTTTATTCCTAGCTCACTTCCAAACTATAGTGAAAAAGAAATTCAAGAATTCAGGTCACTAAATTATTCAGATTTAGCAAAAAAAATCATTTTTCCTTTTATAGGAAATTTTATGGATAAAGATGAATTGTCTAAAATAATTGATAAATCTTATTCTGTTTTTAGGAGAGAAAATGTAATTGATTTCATAAAAATAGGAGATCGATCAGTCTTAGAGTTATTTCATGGCCCAACACTAGCCTTTAAGGATGTTGCTATGCAACTTCTTGGAAATTTTTATGAATTTTATTTAAGCAAGCAAAAAGAAAAAATTAATATTGTAGTTGCCACATCTGGAGATACAGGGGCAGCAGCTATAGATGCAATAAAAGGAAAAGAAAATTTAAATATTTTTGTGCTACATCCTGATAATCGAGTTTCTTCTGTTCAGCGAAAAATCATGACTACTGGAAAACATGAAAATGTATTTAATATCGCTATTAAAGGAAATTTTGATGACTGCCAGAACTTAGTTAAATCAATGTTTTCTGATACAAAATTTTCTCAAGATATTAATATGTCAGGTGTAAATTCAATCAACTGGGCAAGAATTATTGCTCAATGTGTTTATTACTTTTACAGCTATTATCTCATTGAAGATCACACTAAACCCACTAATTTTTCTGTTCCCACAGGGAATTTTGGAGATGTATACGCAGGTTATTTAGCTAAAAAAATGGGTTTGCCCATTAATAAATTGATTGTTGCAACAAATCAAAATGACATTCTCCATAGAGCTATCTCAAACGGTAATTACGAGGCGGAAACTGTTTCCGAAACTATTTCTCCTAGTATGGATATACAGATTGCAAGTAACTTTGAGAGACTTATTTTTGATTTGAATGATAAGAATTCAGAACAAACATCAAAAGACATGATGAAAATTAAAGAAGAAGGAAAATATTCAATTGATAAAGAAAAGTTAAAATTAATTAATCACGATTTCTTATCAGCAAGAATGAGCGAGACCGAAACACTTGATATTATTAAGTCTGTTTATCAAGAATTTAATATTGTTTTAGACCCTCACACTGCAATTGGTTATGGAGCTTTTGATAAACACAATCTCAATGGCAATAATATTGTGCTAGCAACAGCACATCCATGTAAGTTTCCTGATGCAATTCAAAGTGCTATAAATGTTAAAGCTGAGTTGCCAAATGAACTTCAATTTATATTAAATGAGAAAGAAAATTATGATATTCTTGAAAATGATATTGAAAAAGTAAAAGAACATATTAAAGATAGAGCCAAATGAAAATAAAAGAAAACGATAACCTGCCAAATTCAGAAATTTTTGTTCTTCAAGATGGAGAGCCTGTAAAAAAAAATATAGAAGATTTTTTTAAAGACAAAAAAGTTGTAATATTTGGACTACCTGGGGCATATACTTCTGTATGTTCTGCTAAACATTTGCCAGGATATATTAAGATGCATGATCAATATAAAGAAAAAGGTATTGATCATATAATTTGTATTTCAGTAAATGATCCCTTTGTGATGAATGCTTGGGGTAAACAAAATGATGTAGGTGAAAAAATTGTTATGATGGGTGACCCATTTCTTAATTTCACAAAAGAAATTGGTGCAGATGTTGATAAAAGTGGCAGGGGTTTAGGAATTAGATCTAATAGATACACGATGTTTGTTGATAACATGAAGGTTATTAAACTTCAGGAAGAAGCAGATACAGGATCTTGTGAAATCTCAGCAGCAGAAAATTTCTTTAAATTAATCTAGACTTGCAGCTTTTTTAGCTAATAAATCAACTTCTTCATTTAGTGGATTTCCAGCATGAGCTTTAACCCAGTTCCACTTAATCTTAGAATTATTATTCAAATCATGCAATTGAACCCATAAATCTTTATTTTTAACATCTTCTTTATTAGATGTTTTCCAATTATTTTTAATCCAATTGTGGATCCAATCAGTAATTCCATTTTTAACATATTTAGAATCTGTATAGATTTCTATCAAATCTTCAGAATTTACTTCTTTTAATGCATTGATTGTCGCCATTAATTCCATTCTATTATTTGTCGTATCTTTTTCACTTCCACTTATTTTTTTCACTTCATTATCGGTACATATTATTGCTGCCCATCCACCATTACCTGGATTTTTTAAACATGAGCCATCAGTATAAATTTTAATCATTAAATTAAATAATCTTTAAAACTATTCAAATTGTTATGGGTAATAAGTTTTTGATAATATTCGTTTGGATCCTTAATTTTGATTAATGCTGTTTTTGGAGTATTTGTATAATCATATAGTCTAGTTAACAGATATCTAAGAGCAGCACCTCTACACAAAATATTTAAATTGTTTTTTTCATTTAATTTAATTTTCCTAACACTGTTGTATCCCTTGATTAATTTATCAACTTTCTTCTTATTAATTACAAATTTTTTATTTTTTTCATCAAAACATAGTGCATTAATGCAGATTGCTATTTCATACATATAGTAATCGTTAGCAGCAAAGTAAAAGTCTATAATTCCCGACAGCTTATTTTTATTAAAAAAAATATTATCTATGAATAAATCACCATGTATAATCCCAGAAGGAAGTTTTTTTGGCCAATTTTTTTTAATATCATTAAAATTATTAAATAAAAATTTTTTCAAATTTGATCCTTTATTTGATTTAAATTTAATACTCTGGAGTAAAGGTTTTAAATATTTTAGACCCATTGAATTTTTTCTAGTAAATTTTATCTTCTTAGTAACCATATGCATTTTAGCTATTGCTTTTCCAATAG
The DNA here is from genome assembly GCF_052047595.1 of Candidatus Pelagibacter sp. HIMB1715. Taxonomy (NCBI): domain Bacteria; kingdom Pseudomonadati; phylum Pseudomonadota; class Alphaproteobacteria; order Candidatus Pelagibacterales; family Candidatus Pelagibacteraceae; genus Candidatus Pelagibacter; species Candidatus Pelagibacter sp. HIMB1715. Next base: position 16,768 of record NZ_JBNAJY010000026.1, read on the forward strand.
CATAGCAGTCACTTTCGTTAACTTTCTTTTTATCTTTTCCCCTTAAGAAAGTGACAATACAGGCTGTTTTATTTTTTAGTTTAATTAAATAATTTTTATTTCTGGTTTTAAGTGGTCTTGGGCAATTAATTTTTGAATCATTTAAATGATCCATTAATTTCATAAAAAAAGGAATCTCTTTTGGAAGAACTCTCTTCTCAAAAATTGTGAGAATAAACTTTTTATTTTTGGATTTTAAAATGTAATTTGAATTTTCAATTCCCTTAGTAATTCCTTGGAAACTTAAAATTTTTTCAATATTAAACTTATTGTTTATTATATCGATATCACTCTGATTTATCTTAGTATATACAGCCATTTAATTTAATTTGTTAGGAACTTTAAAGACTACATTTTCTTTTATAATTTCTACTTCCTCAACATTTATAGAAAATTTTTTTTTTAATTCATTAATAAAATCTTCTACAAGAATTTCGGGTGCTGATGCTCCTGATGATATACCAATAGTATTTGAATTCTGTATTTGATCAAAAGGAATTTCACTTTCAGAATGAAAAAGTTGTGAATTTTGACAACCTGATTTTTTTGCTACTTCAACAAGTCTAACTGAATTTGAAGAGTTTCTACTACCTATTACAAAAAACATATCACACTTTTTTGCAATATTTTTTACTGCCATTTGTCTATTAGTTGTTGCATAACAAATATCCTCTTTTGCTGGCTCTTTAATGTTTGTAAATCTATCTTTCAAAATTTTTATTATTTCTTTAGTATCATCAACAGATAGTGTTGTTTGAGTTATATAAGCCAATTTTTCTTTATGATTGGTTTTATACTCCATTGCTTCAGCTTCATTTTGAATCAAATCAATAGATCCTTTAGCTAATTGGCCCATAGTACCTATTACTTCTGGATGGTTCTCATGTCCAATCAAAATAATATGATAACCAGCTTTATTTAAGTTTTCCGCTTCTCTATGAACTTTAGAAACTAGTGGACAAGTAGCATCTACATAAGTCATTTTATAATTTTCAGCATCTTCTGGTATTTTTTTTGGAACACCGTGCGCAGAAAAAACAACAGGTCTAGATTTGTCATTAATTTCCTCTAATTCTTCAACAAAGATGGCACCTTTATTTTTTAAATTATCAACAACATGCTTGTTATGAACGATTTCATGTCTAACATAAACTGGCGATCCATATTTTTGAATAGATTTTTCTACAATTTCTATAGCTCTCTCAACACCAGCACAAAAACCTCTTGGAGCAGAAAGTAAAATTTTAATTTGTTTGTTTTTCATTTTACTCTAAAAAATATTCCAGCAATATATGTGGAAAGGTTAAAGACGCCAAACCAATAAAAATTAGTTTTAAGATTGCATCATCTATATAATTAACGTCATTTAATAAAAATAATACAATTATTGAAATAAAGATTGTTAAAAGAGTAAGTGGTAAAGCCTTTAAAATAAATAATTTTATTCCATTTTGGAGATTGTTTTCATCAAGGTCTATCGCAAGTGAAATAGAGTGCCTCACAGAATGTAAAAAACAAAAATAAATTGTAAAAGCTGTTAAAGGAGTAAAGTAGTAATTTAAAATTATAATTGAGAAATAATCAAAAAAAATAGTAAATTTTTTTAATTCAAACTTATCAATAAATAAAAATATACTTGATAATGAACTCAAAATAATTGATATCTCGATTATCTTTTTATCTTCTAAAAATTCTAAGAATAAATAAAAATTTTCATTAACAACAAGTAATGATTTGAATATTTTCACAGTATCATCAAAATGAAAAAAAAGAGGGGCAAGAATTATGAGGGATCCTTTTAAAAGGTATAATAATTGAATTAAGTACGATTTTTTGTTTATTAAAAATTGTGTATCTTCTTTACCAAAATGAAATGCTGCAACTATAAGAAAAACTAACAGTGTGGTTGCAGGTAAAAGTGACCAAATAATAATGACGCAAACTGCTATAAAAATATAAAAGATATAGAAAATATATATTCTTTCAAAATTAAATAATTTAAGAAGTTTTTTACCTTTAATATTATCTAATGCACCGTGTGAAACTCCAATAGTTAAAATTAAAAATAAGCATATTGATGATGAAATATCTAAATAATTTAATCTAAACATCACGACAGAAAATAGATTAATTAGCAAAAAAAATATAAATGAATGATTAAGATTAATTTTTTTAATTAATTGATTAGTCATTTAAAATAATTCTTTTAAAAATTTCCATTTAGGCATTTTTAAAATTATTTCTAAATCTTCAAAAAAATTACTTTTATTAGATAAGAAATTAATAGCAGTCTTAGGTGAACTATTGAACATTTTAAAGAAAATTTCCCCCATATCTGAAGAGTTATTTCTTAAAACTTTCAAAAAAATATTGTCTAAAAAATCATATTTTTTTTTAATTTTAAACAATTTAGCCTTAGAAATATTTTCAATGTTTTCTGCTATATATTTGCTGTGTTCCTGAATATTTAAAAAAGTATAACCCGTGCTTAACCTTGTCATATCACCAGCTGATCCAATATATATTTCATTTAATTTTTTTAAATTTTTATTTCTAAATAAAGGTATAGAGCCTTCTTCTTTAAAATTGATTTTATAATTTCTGATATTTAAATGGTTTTTTAAGTATTGATCTATTTGATTATCATAATCTTTTATATTTTCATTACTTAAATTTGATATCCAGGTAGTTTCCACAAGAGCACTTTTTTTTGAAAAAGGTAAAGTGTAAAAAAAATGAACCTCATTTTTTTGATCACACGCAAAATCCATTAAGTTAAATATTTGGTCATCAAAAAAATCTTTTTTTGTTTCAATTTCTACACCACAAAAATGTTGCCACAAATTATTTGTCTTATTTTCAAAATTTGGAACGCTGTTAAAAATTATTGAATTTGATAATTCAATATCATTAATATTCTTAAAAAATTTTATATTTTCATTTAATTTAAGTTTTGAAAGAATTTTGTCATAAAATTTTCCAGCATCTATAGATTGGTAAGGTGTTAGCTTGCAATCAATAAACTTTGTATCATTAGGAATGTTTATAGAAAACTTATCCCAACTTTTTTTTACACAATCATCAAAATTATGTGGAAACACTTTCCAAAATGACCAAGTTTTGTCTCTTTTATATTCGTCCCTAGGCTCAATTATAGCCAAAGATTTATTTTTTAATTTATCAGAAATTTCAAGTTCATAAGCCAAAGACAAACCTGCACAACCACCACCGATAATTATGTAATCAAAATCTTTCATTTAAATTTATCTCTTCATTAATTAATGAATGATCATGTTCAATGTTATTATCATTTTTATTTGTAAATGTTAAAATTATTAAATCAAAAATTGATAAAAAAGTTTCAATAATTTTTTCAATTTTTGTTACATAAATTTTTCCAGAATTTTTATAATTTTCTAAATTATTTTTATTAATTATTTTGTGTCCAATTTTTCTGTAGACTCGTCTTGCAACTAAAATAGAGAATCTGAAACTTAAAGGTATTTCTTTAATTGAGTAAAAAGAATTTTCATAAAATCTTTCAGATAAAGAAATGGTAGATTTGATATCGTTGAAATTTTCATTTATATAAATTCTTTTATTATTTTTATCTTCAATTACGTCTCTTGAAATATTGGTAAGCTGCATTGCTATTCCGAGATCGATAGCTGATTTCAAGGAATTTGTCTTATTAACTTTTAAAATTTTTGCCATCATTAAACCAACTGTACCTGCTACTCTATAAGAGTAAATTAATAACTCTTTTTTTGATTTTAATTCCACTCTTTCTTTAATATCTGAATTAATCCCATCAAATAAATCATTAATTACTTTTGTTGAAATATTAAATTCATCTATAAGTTCCCAAATATTTTTAATAACAATGTTTTGAAAGTTTTTATTTAAAAAATCTTTCTTAAAGTTTTCAAATTTAATTATTTTGTCTTCTAATTTTCCTGGATCATCTGCAATATTATCTGCTTCTCTACAAAAATCATAAAGCGCAGAACATTTATCATAAGTTTTTTTTGGTAAAAAAAAACCAGCCCAATTAAATGATTTTGCATATGTTGCTAAATAATTTTTAGTTAACATTCTAGATCAATTTATCTAATACTTTTGCTGATGAAAGTACTCCTGGTACTCCCGCACCTGGGTGAGTTCCAGCACCAACAAAATATAAACCATCATAAATCTCTGATTTATTATGAAATCTAAAATAAGCTGATTGAGTGAATTTAGGCTGAATTGAAAAGCCTGATCCATATTTTGTATTTAGTTCTTTCTCAAAATAATCAGGTGTAAGATAAAAGTCTGATACAATATTATCTCTAAGATTTGGCATTAAATCATTTTCCATTTTATCAACCACAAGATTTTTCATTTTTTCACCTTCTATTTGCCAATCTATATTTGATTGATTATTTGGAACTGGCACCAATACATAAAAACAATCACTACCCTCAGGAGCCATGCTCTTATCTGTTGCAGAAGGTCTATGTAGATAATAGCTAATATCGTTATTTAATTTTTTATAATCAAAAATATCATCCAGATGTTCTTTATATTTGTTTCCAAATTTAATTGTGTGATGCTCAACGTTTTCATAGACTTTTTTGGTTCCAAAATAATAAACAAATAAACCCATTGAGTAATCCATCCTCTTTTGTTTCCAATCAAACAGCATTGAATTTTTTAAGTTTTTACTAGTCATCTTTTCATAAAAAGCAGGAGGGTCGGCATTACAAATAACATTATCAGCTTCTATAATCTCTTCATTTTCAACTACAACACCAGTAATTTTATTATTTTTAGTAATAATTTCTTTTACCTCAGTATTTTTTACTATTTCGATTTTTATTTCCTCCATTAACTTTTCAAATCCTTTAATTATATTTCCCGTACCACCCATTGAATAATGAATGCCCCATTTTTTTTCTAAATAAAGAATTAGCCCATAAATTGAGGTAGTTGTGAACGGATTACCACCAACCAAAAGTGGATGCATACTAAGCATCCTTCTTAATTTTTCATTTTTTACATAAGACGATACTAATGAATAAACTGATTTATAACTCTTAAGTTTTAATAATGCTGGCAGCTGTTTCATCATAAAAAAGGGTCTATCAAATGGAACATCTGCAAGTTCTAAAAATCCTTTCTCAAAAATTTTTTTGGTAAAATTTACTAAATCTTCATACCCCTTAACATCTTCTTGATTTAAATTTTCGATTTGTTTTTTCATTTCTATTTCATCACCTGAGTAATTAAATTTAGTTTGGTCCTCAAAAACAAATTGATACCAAATTTTAAGTGGGGTTAGTTTTATGTAGTCCTCAGGATTTTTATCAAACAAACTGAATAGTTCGTTAATTAAATATGGAGCTGTTATTACTGTTGGCCCAGCATCAAAGGTAAAACCATCTTTTTTGAAAACTCTGGCTCTTCCACCTAGATCTGAATGTTTTTCTATTAATTTTACTTTATGTCCTTTGGCTCTTAGTCTTATTGCTGCAGCAATACCACCAAATCCAGAACCAATAACTATACAATTCATTGCTGTAATTTATAGTTTTTTCAGGAAATTGTAACCGTATTATGAGTTTATTTTTTTTAGCTGTTCTTTAGTTTCTTCTAAATTTTTTTGAAATACAGCATCCAGTTTAGATTTATCAACTGATGTGGTTATGATTTTTTTTACTGAGTCTACCGCTATTTTGATTGAAGCATCTTTTATTTCTTTCAATGCAGCCTCTTTCATTTGGCTAATTTTATTTTCAGCCAAACTTTTTTTAATTTCTGATGATTTATGAAATTTATCGTTTAAATCTATTATTAATTTATCCGACTCTTTTTTTGCATTTTCCAAAATTTCATTACTTACTGAAGTAGCGGTATCTAATTTTTTTTGAGCATTATCGAGTAAAGTTTTTGCTTCTGTTCTCAATTTTTCACTTTCATCTATCTCATTTTTGATATCAGAAATCATACCATCAAGCATTTGAGAAATTTTTTGTGGAATTTTAAAGTAAACTAAAACCCCGATGAAGATTACAAATGAAATAGCTACCCAGAAAGTTGCATCAATTGCCATAGTATTTATCTCCATTTCTTCTAGATAGATCGTCAACAATTGCTGAAATACTGCTATTATTTACTTCAGCACCAATAAGTTTCTGAAGTAACTCAGATGACGTTTCTATAGCAATTTTATTTATTTTGTCAGGCGCATTATCTCTTAAAGCTTGGATTTCTTTTTCCGCTTTAGCTATTTCGTCATCTATTTGTTTATCAAGAACGTCTCTTTTAGCGTTTATATCTTTGACTGCCTTTTCTCTAGCTTGATTAAACATAGCATTAGCTTCAGTTTTGCTTTTTAAAATTATTTGATCATATTCTTTAAGCTTGGTCTCACTATCTTCCCTTTGTTTTTCAGCTGCCTCAATATTTTCTAGAATTTGAGATTTTCTAGACTCTAAGTTGTTACTAATTTTTGGAAGAATTAATTTAGATAAAACCAAATACATTATCCCAAAAGTAAGCACCAACCAGAAAATCTGAGAAACCCAAAACTCTGGATTTAATTGAGGCATACCTCCACTTTCAGCGGCAAAAGCTTCTTTAATAAAAAAGAAGCTTAAAAATATTAGATGAAGATATATTTTTTTGACCATTTACTTAAAACGCAAATAAAATAATCAATGCAACAACTAATCCAAATAATCCTGTTGCTTCAGCAAGTGCAAAACCTAAAAGTAGGTTAGGAAATTGTTTCTGAGCTGCTGATGGGTTTCTCATAGCACCTGATAAATAATTTCCAAAAATTATTCCAATACCAACACCGGCACCAGCTAAAGCTATTGCTGCTAAACCTGCTCCGATCATTTTTGCTGCTTCTAATTCCATTATATCCTCCTCTGTTATTAATGGTGTAAATTTAATGCATCATTTAAATAGATGCAGGTTAAAATTGCAAAAACATATGCTTGAAGAAAAGCAACTAATATCTCCAAACCAGTTAATGCAACCGAAAAACTTAGTGGAAGCCATCCACCAACTATTCCAAGACTAATTACAAAGCCTCCGAAAACTTTCATCATCGTGTGACCAGCCATCATATTTGCAAATAATCTAACTGATAGACTTATTGGTCTACTTAAATAAGAAATAATTTCAATAACTACTATTAAAGGAAGTAATACTGCTGGTACTCCACTTGGTACAAATAATTTTAAATATCCAAAACCATGTTTAATAAATCCAATTACTGTTACGCCAATAAAGATAAATGCAGCAAGAACAAATGTAACGATAATATGACTAGTTACAGTGAATGTGTAGGGTATCATTCCAAACATGTTGCAGAATAAAACAAACATGAACAATGAAAAAATAAATGCAAAATATGGTTTTGCTTTAGAACCAGCTGTATCACTAATCATTTTAGCAACAAAGGTGTAGCTAAGTTCCGCTAATAATTGAATTTTATTTGGTAAGATTGAATTTTTCTTAGATCCTAAATTAAAAATTAATAAAATAGAAACTGTACTTATAATCATAAACAAACTCGCGTTTGTAAAAGATATATCAAATGCTCCAACTTTTATTTCAGGTCCAATTCTATAAACATCGAATTGGGACATCGGGTTTGCTGCCATAGTACTAACTTATTTTTGCATCTTTTTTGCTGATCTAATCACGTTTGTTATTCCAGCGATCACCCCAACAAAAAAAAATATTAATATAAACCAGGGTTTAGTACCAAAGGTCTTGTCAAAAATAAACCCAATAATTGTCCCGACGGCCACTGCAGAAACAAGTTCTGTGCTCAATTTGAATGCAGTTCCTATAGGCGAGGGATTATCCTTCTTGTTATAAAGATTTTTCTTGGAAATCTTGCTTTTTGCAATCTCTAAGCGAGTTTTAAAAGGGTCTTTTGCCATTTATTCTGGTTAAGCAACCATACTTTCTGCTTTTTGAAGGTCTACAGCAACCAATTGGCTTATCCCTTTTTGTGGCATAGTTACTCCATATAACCTGTTCATTTTAGACATTGTTAAGGCGTGGTGAGTAACAATAATAAATTTAGTGTTAGTAATTTTAATTAATTCCTCAAGCAAGTTACAAAATCTTGTTACGTTAGCATCATCAAGGGGGGCGTCTACCTCATCCAAAACACAAATTGGAGAAGGGTTTGTTAAAAATACTGCAAATATTAAAGATAGGGCAGTTAAGGCCTGTTCACCTCCAGATAGCAAAGTTATAGATTGAAGGCGTTTTCCTGGAGGACTGACTAACATTTCTAAACCAGCTTCTAATGGATCATCAGAATCTACTAATTCAAGCTTGGCATTTCCTCCATTAAAAAGTTTTGTATAAACCTCATTAAATTTTCTGTTAACTTTTTCAAATGCCTCAACAAGTCTTTCCCTTCCTTTTTGATTGAGCTCATTAATACTGTCTTTAAGTTTAACTATTGCAGTAACAAGGTCACTACGATCTTGTTCCATTTTTTTTATTTCTTCTTCATATTTACTAGTTTCTTCATCTGCTTTTAAATTAACTGAACCTAATTGATCCCTCTCTTGTTTCTTTTTATCTAAAGCATCTTCTTGATCAATATGATTTGGAAGTTCTTCAACTCCAAATAAATTTGAATTTTCTAAAATATTTTCTTCAGTTAAATTTAATTCTGTATTTATTCTATCAAGCAAATCATTTTTTCTTTTTTGTAAACCTTCAACAGTTGCACCTGAGCTTGCTTTTCTTTCTCTAATTTGAATAGATTGTTCTTGGATTTCATTTAATTGTGCTCTTAGCGTTTCAATTTTTTTATCAGTTTCTTCTATTATTTTTTCATTATCAATTTTTTCTTCATCTGAAATTCTCAAATTTTCTGAAATTTGACCTTTTCTTTCCGCTTGAACTCTTGGTTGATTTTCTAAATCATTTAATTGTTTAGACAATTTATTTTTTCTTTCAGTTAATTCATTAACCATTTTTTCTGAATTAGATAAAAGATTTTTCCAGCTTGCTATTTCAGTCTCTATAGTTTTTATTCTTTCATTTCTTTTGACAGATTCATTTTTTATTGATTGATTTTTACTATATGCATCAGCATATTTTTCTTGAAGTATTTTTATATTTTGAGATTTCTCATTTACACTTAATAGCTCTGTTCTTGATTTTTCATTTTTTAAATCATTAATAAAATTGTCTAATTCCATATTACATCTATCGAGTAATGTAACTGCTTGATTTATCTCATTACTATCAATTAATTCTTTTGCTCTAGTAATTGAATTTTTTACATTCTTTATAGGACCAATGCTTATTTTAATTGTATCGTCAGCTAAATTATTAACAACTTCGTCAACTTCTTTTTGCTCTCTTTCAAGTTCATTTTTTGCATTTTCTAGATCTTCGTTTGATAACTTTTCTGTTTCAAAATATTTTGAATCTACTTCAATTAAGTCTGACTTTTCTTCCTTTAATCTTTTTTCATTAGAGTTAGCATCAATAATAATTCCTTTTTCTCTTGCTATATCTTCATCTAAAGTTTGGATTGATTTTTTAATACCTTCAATCTCGTCTTGAATCCTAGTATTTTCCTCATCGAGGCTCTGAAGTTCTAAATTCAATCTTTGTATTCTAGATAAATTCTCAATATTTTTTTCTCTTAGTGGTGCAACCTTATCTGTTGAGATTTTTATTAAGTTTTCAAGCTCAGATATCTGGTTGTTAAAACCTTCTACTTCACCTTCCGCTTCAGCATTGATTTCATTCTCAACTTTAATTTCCTTATCAATTTCCAATAATCTCAAATAATATAATCCAGCTTCTATTTTTTTTATTTCTTCTGAAATTAATTTGTATTTTGTAGCTTCTTCTGCTTGCTTTTGAAGATTTGCCAATTGTTTTTCTTGCTGCCTTCGTAATTCATCAGCTCTTTTTAAATTATTTTCGGCTGCGCCAAGTCTAAGTTCAGCTTCATGTCTTCTTACATGTAAACCAGAAATTCCAGCAGCCTCCTCTAGTATTGCTCTTCTGTCAGTAGGTTTTGCTGTCACTAAAGCTCCAATTCTTCCTTGACTAATCATAGAAGGAGAATGTGCGCCCGTTGAAAGATCTGCAAAAAACATTTGAGCATCTCTTGCCCTTACTTCTTTATCATTAATATAAAATTTAGAACCCTTATCTTTTTCAATTTTTCGTCTAACTTGAATGTTTTCTAATTCACGATACTGAATGGGACCTTCTTTTTCTTTGTTCTCTACTTCTATCGAAACTTCAGCAATATTTTTTGATGCTTTATTAGATGTACCTGAAAAAATTACATCTTCCATTCCTGAACCCCTCATACTTTTTGCAGAGGTTTCTCCCATTACCCATCTTAAAGATTCTACTATGTTAGACTTTCCACAGCCGTTAGGACCAACTATTCCAGTAAGACCTTCTTCTATTAAGAAATTAGTTTTTTCAGCAAATGATTTAAATCCATTTAATTGGATTTTTTTAAACTCCATGCACTAACTTATATCATTTTTTCTAGTGCTTTTTTCAAATTTTTATAATTAAGTTTTTTTTCGAATTTTTCGTTGTTTATTATTATCGTAGGGGTTGCGTTTACTTTGAAATTTTTTGCACCCTCTATTCGGTCATTTAACACAAAATCCTCAATATTTTTGTTATTCACACAAGATTCAAAATCGATGGAGAAACCTTCATTTTTTAAAAATATTTGAAGATTTTTATTTGCTTCTTCAATAGAGCTTCCTTTAACCCATTTTTGTTGGTTAGCATATAAACTTTCCAAAATATCAGCATTACCATCATTTTTACATTGGGCAATTTTTGAAGCGTTGAAGGCGGCAATATCTAAAGGAAAGTGTCTAAACTCTATTTTAGCAAGCCCTGTGTCCAGATATTCTTTTTTAAGTTCTGGATAAACGTCTTTATGAAAATTTGCACAATGGCTACAAGTTAGCGACTCGAACGCAATTATAGTTATTTTTGCGTCTTTATTTCCAACGATAATTCTTTTTACTTCTTCAGCATTTAAATTTGAAAAGCTTCCCAAAACAATTATGGCAAGTAATATAATTTTTTTCATTTTTCTTTATAAACTTTTGTTAATTCTGTTAATGATTTTTTAATTTTTTCGTTTTTAACATCTTTAATTTTATCTCGATATTTACTAATTGCCACATTATTAGAATTAATTTCATTTAAACTGCTAGTTTTTTGTTCGTCATCAAAGCTAATAAATTTAAGCTTTTCAACAACATCGTAGCCAAAAAAATTATTCATTTTGTCCAAAATATTTTTTTTTGAATATTCTACATCTACTTCATGGCCCCTCTTAACCATTACAACCAAAGTACTCACACCAAATCGATTTGAGTTTTTGAATGTTTTTGGGAAACAGACTTTAAACAATTCATTCCCAACTAAATATTTCCAATTACTGAGTGTTTCTGAATATATATGACCTTTTTTGTTAATAATTTTTTTTACATTTTTTGGCAAAGTGTCTTTGAAAGATCTTAACCCTTGAATGCTAGTATTTCTCTGCTTAGTATTATTTTTAAATTGCATATGAAAGATCTAATAATAACAAATAAAATACTCAATTGGTACGATATAAATAAGAGATCTTTACCTTGGAGAAATAAGGTTTCACAAGAAAAGAAACAATACTTTACATTGGTTAGCGAGTTCATGTTGCAACAAACTCAGGTTGCTACTGTGATACCTTATTTTAATAGATTTATTAAAAATATTCCTAATATTGAAAAGTTATCAAAATATAATGATAGAAAATTAATCAAACTTTGGGAAGGTCTTGGATACTATTCAAGAGTTAAAAATTTAAAAAAAACTGCTCAAATAATTGTTAAAAAATTCAATAAAAAAATACCTAGAGATTTTTATGAATTAAAATCATTACCAGGTATTGGTGATTATACAGCAAGTGCAATTTCAGCAATTGCATTCAACAAACCAATAATTCCTTTAGATGGAAACATTGAAAGAGTATTAAAAAGATACTTATATTTAAAGAAACAAAGTCAAATTAAAAAAGAATTCTTACAAGATCAAAAAAAAATTTTTGGCACATCGACAAAAAGATCAAGCGATTATGCTCAAGCTTTGATGGAACTGGGTGCATTAATTTGTAAACCTACAAACCCTACTTGCAATAAATGTCCACTATCTAATAATTGCAAAGCATTTAAAAATAAAAATTTTGATTTAGTGAAATTCAAGAAAATTAACAAGGAAACATATTATA